>NZ_JBLZPH010000132.1:0-41310 GCF_049199205.1 Shinella sp. M31
CGGGGCGCTTGGCAAGCTGTTCTTCGAAGTCGTCGAGAACGCCGACATGAAGGCGGAGGAGGGGCTTCGCGCCGTCGGCGCAAGCTGGATCGAACGCGTGTGGTTCGGCATCGTGCCGCAGGTCCTGCCGAACTTCATGAGCTATTTCCTGCTGCGCCTCGAGATCAACGTGCGCGCCTCCACCATCATCGGCGCAGTCGGTGGCGGCGGTATCGGCGAGCTGCTGCGCCTGTCGATCGGCCAGAACCATCAGGCCAAGACGCTCGCCATCGTACTCCTGCTGCTCATCACCATCATCGCCGTCGACCAGTTTTCCGCTTGGCTGCGCCGCAAGCTTGTCGGCGACCAGGCCTTCCGGCTGGCCCAATAGGAGTGCGCCATGACGACCCTCAATCCCGCACAGATGGATGAGATCGCGGCACGCCACCCGGCCGTCTTCCACCGCTCGTTCTGGCAGCGCTTCCGCGTCGCCATCATTGCCGGCGGCTTCGTGCTCTATGCGCTCTATTGCTGGTGGTTCTTCGCCATCGGCCATGTGCTGACCACGGCGAACTGGAACATCGCCGGCACCTATCTCGCCGATTGGGTATCCTACGAGGTGCGCCCGGAAGTAGCGATTGCGCCGGATGGTGCCATGAAGCTCACCTATCCGCGCTTTTCGCCGCTTGGGCCGAATGCCGAGCCCGACTGGGTGGAGATCGAACGCGGCGCGATGACCCGCACCACACCGGCCGCTGGTACATCGGCCACCACGGCCAAGAAGCCAGCCTCCATGGGCTTCATGGGCGAGGGCGCCGTTCTCGGCGGCTCCGCTGCGGCCGCAGAAGGCATGGCGACGGCGACGACCCGCGAAGAGGAGGTCGTCAAGCGTGCGAAAATCACGCTTGATTCCTCGACGAGCGTCGAGGTCGTGCCGGATCGCGTGATCGTTCAGCATGCCGGCGAAACGCTGGTCGTCGATCTCGACAAGGGCGCTATGAAAGTTGATGGCCCGCTGCCGGCCTGGGCGACGCAGAAGCGGCCGGGCGAAAAGATCACGCTCGCCTTCGGCTTTGCCGGCTGGGGCGAGATCGAGGCGGACGATGTCTCGATCCGCAAACGTTTCCTCGGCTGGGCGAATTTCCTGTTCGATACGAACTCGCCGTTCCATGGCAAGTCGACGGCGGAGGTCTATTCGCTGATCACCTCTGGTGACCGGATCGACCCGAAACAGTCCAACCTGTCGCTTGCCTGGGACAACATCCTCTACAATGCGGAGTGGCAGCATCTCGACGTCTGGACCAAGCTGCTCCAGACCATCGTGATGGCCTTCGTCGGCACGCTCTTTGCCATGCTGCTTGCCTTCCCGCTGGCCTTCATGGCCGCCCGCAACATCACGCGCAGCTGGCTGTCCAACCAGCTGACGAAGCGGCTCTTCGATTTCCTGCGGTCGGTCGACATGCTGATCTGGGCGCTGTTCTTCACCCGCGCCTTCGGCCCCGGACCGCTCGCCGGCATGTCCGCGATCTTCTTCACGGATACCGGCACGCTCGGCAAACTCTATTCCGAGGCGCTGGAGAATATCGACGACAAGCAGCGCGAGGGCGTGAAGTCTGTCGGTGCAGCACCTGTTGCCGTGCAGCGCTATGGCGTGCTGCCGCAGGTCATGCCGCTTTTTGCCTCCCAGGCGCTTTATTTCTGGGAATCGAACACCCGTTCCGCGACGATCATCGGCGCGGTCGGGGCCGGCGGCATCGGCCTGAAGCTCTGGGAGGCGATGCGCACCAATTCCGACTGGGAAAACGTCGCCTATATGGTGCTGCTGATCCTTATCGTCGTGTTCATCTTCGACAGCATTTCCAACGCGCTGCGCTCGCGCCTGATGGGCAAGCCGTCGCATTGATGTCGTCCTGGCGGCATGATGCTGCCACACTGGTCCTTTCAAGCTCCGGCGTCGCCTTTCCAGGCGGCGTCAAATGATTTCGGTAGGAATGAGCCCTTGCGTTACGCCCTGTATTTCACCCCGCCCGCCAGCGACCCGCTTACCCTTGTTGCCCAGCGCTGGCTCGGCCGCAACGCCTTTACCGGCGCGCGCCTGGAACAGCCGGCCGTGAATGGTTTCGACGCCGAGGCGCTTTCAGGTCTGACCGCCGATCCGCGCCGCTACGGTTTTCACGCCACGCTGAAGGCGCCGTTTTCGCTGGCCGAGGGCCGCAGTGAAGCCGAGCTGATCGCTGAGATCGGCCGCTTCGTCTCGGAGGTCGAACCCTTCGACATTCCCGAAGTCGTCATTGGCCGTCTCGGCTCCTTCTTTGCCGTGGTGCCGGGCGATCACTGCGATCCCCTCCAGGCCTTTGCCGGCGAGGTTGTGCGCCGCTTCGAGCGTTTCCGCGCGCCGTTGAGCTCCGCCGATATCGCGCGCCGCAAGCCGGACGAACTGACCGCGGACGAGCGCCAGAACCTCGTGCAATGGGGCTATCCCTATGTGTTCGACGCGTTCCGCTTCCACATGACGCTGACGGGGCGTGTTCCGGCCGAGCGCCGCGACGCCGTCGAAAGCGTGCTTCTCGATCAATTCGCCGAATTCCATGGCCGACCGCTGCCGATCCACGGCCTCGCGCTCTTCCGGGAACCCTCGCGCGGCGCCGATTTCACCGTCCATTCGCTCTTCCCGCTGGGGGGAGCCGCCAACAGAAAGACCGCCTGACATGACCCGCGAAACCGTTCTTTCCAATGCCCGCATCGTGCTGGAGGATCAGATCCTCGACGGCACGCTGGTGCTGCGCGATGGCCTCATTGCCGAGATTTCCGAAGGCAACTCGGAGGCCGGCGAGGACATGGAAGGCGACTTCCTGATCCCCGGCCTCGTGGAACTGCACACCGATCACCTCGAAGCCCACTATTCGCCGCGTCCCGGCGTACGCTGGGGCAAGACGGCGGCGATCCAGTCGCATGACGCGCAGGTCGTGACGTCAGGCATCACCACGGTCTTCGATTGCCTGCGCATGGGCTCGGATGCCGATGGCGGCTTCGAGAAGGGCGAGATGCGCGCCATGGCCGATGCCATCGCCGAGGCGCAGAACGAGGACCGCCTGCGCGCGCAGCACCTCATCCACCTGCGCTGCGAGGTTTCGACCGACAATGTGCTCGACCACTACGAGGAATTCGAGGAAGATCCGCTCGTCCGTCTCGTCTCGCTGATGGACCACGCACCCGGCCAGCGCCAGTTCCAGACGATGGAACAATATGTGCTCTACTATCAGAAGAAGCGCGGCCTTTCGGACGAGGAATTCGCCGAATTCTGCAAGCGCCAGCAGGACCTCTCCGCCCGTTACGCCAAGCCGCACCGCGATGCCATCGCCGCCTCCTGCGCGGCGCGCAACATCTCGGTCGCCAGCCATGACGACGCGACGCTGGAGCATGTCGAGGAAGCCATCGGCTACGGCATCCGCCTTGCCGAGTTTCCGACGAGCTTCGAGGCTGCCAAGGCCTCGCATGGGGCGGGCATGAGCGTATTGATGGGGGCGCCGAACATCGTGCGCGGCAAGTCGCATTCCGGCAACATCGCCGCACGCGACCTCGCCGAGATGGGCGTGCTCGACGTGCTCTCCTCCGACTACGTGCCCTTCAGCCTGATGCATGCGCCCTTCATCCTCGCCGACGAAGGCATGGATCTCTCCAAGTCGATCGCCATGGTCTCAACGACGCCGGCCCGCACGGTCGGCCTCGATGACCGCGGCGCGATCGCCAGAGGACTGCGCGCCGATATCGTGCGCGTGCGCCGTCCCTCCGGCGTTCCGGTCGTGCGCTCGGTCTGGCGGCAGGGCAAGCGGGTGGCATGAGCATGGAAGGCGATATCGTCACCATGCCGGTCGCGGCTGGCACGATGGTGGTGGTGGTCGGGCCGAGCGGGGCGGGCAAGGACAGCGTCATGTCCTATGCCGCGAGGCACTTCGCCGATGAAGCACGGGTGAAATTCGTGCGCCGCGTCATCACCCGCCCGGCGGATGCCGGCGGGGAGGCGCATCAGGCGATCGATGCCGATGGATTTCGCCGCGTTAAGGCGGAGGGCGGCTTTGCCGTGTCCTGGGATGCGCACGGCTTGTCCTACGGCATTCCGCGCGAAACGCTCGATGATCTTGCCGGGGGCGTGACGCTGATCGCCAATGGCAGCCGCTCCGCGCTGCCGGCTTTCGCGGCAACCTATCCCAGGCTGAAAGTCGTTGTCGTTACCGCGCGGCCTGACATTCTCGCCGCCCGCCTTGCTACGCGCGGGCGCGAGAGCGCTGAGGCGATTGCAAAACGGCTGGATCGCGCCGCGCCGGAAATCGTGGTCGCGTCCGACACCGTCGTTATCGACAACAGCGGCGCGCTGGAGGAGGCGGGCGAAGCCTTCGTGTCTGTGCTCACGGCGGCGCTGGCGCGTCTGGATTAATCGCCTTTCAGCGCCTTGTAGGCGCTGAGGGCCCGCTCGCGCGCCTTGGCGTGATCGACGAGCGGTTTGGGATAGGTTTTGCCCAGCACCACGCCCGCCGTCTTCAGCGCGCTTTCGGGCGCGTCGAAGGGTTTGTGGATGAAGGTGGCATCCAGCTTTTCGAGTTCCGGCACGAAACGGCGGACATAGGTGCCATCAGGATCGAATTTCTCACCCTGCAGGATCGGGTTGAAGATGCGGAAGAAGGGAGAGGCGTCGGCGCCGGAACCGGCAACCCATTGCCAGTTCGCCGCATTCGACGCCGCATCCGCATCGACCAACGTATCGCGAAACCATTGTTCGCCGCGCCGCCAGTCGATCATCAGGTGCTTGATGAGGAAGGAGGCGGCAATCATGCGCACGCGATTGTGCATGAAGCCGTGTTGCCAGAGCTGTCGCATGCCGGCGTCCACGATGGGATAACCGGTCTCCCCGCGCGTCCATGCCTTGAAATGCGCCGCGCTGCCTTCCCAGGGAAAGGCATCGAAGCGGTCGTTCCAGTTCTTCTCCGCCAGCGCCGGAAAGTGGAAATGCTGGTGATGGCAGAATTCCCGCCAGACCAGCTCCTTGCGGAAATGGACCACGTCGTCCGTCGGCGCTTTCAGGCCGCGCGTCGCGTGCCAGACCCGCGCCGGCGAGATTTCGCCCATGGCCAGATGCGGCGACAGCAGGGAGGTGGCGTCGATGGCCGGATTGTCGCGTTTGGCCTGATAACCGCGGATGGCGCCCTCCACGAAGGTTTCGAGGCGCTCCCGTGCCGCGCCTTCACCCGGCGTCCAGACGTCGCTGAATGACGATGCCCAGTCCGGCCGGCTCGGCAGCAGGTTCCAGTCGTCGAGCGTTTCGGATTTCGGCGCGGGATGCAGGGCGAGGAGCTTTTCCGGTGCATCGATCGGCTCCTGCGGCTCGCCGTCTCGCTCGAAGGCGCGCCAGAAAGGTGTATAGACGCGGTAGGGTTTCTTCCCGCCGGTCAGCAGGCGGGCCGGGTCGTGCAGCAACTCGCCCGCAAAACTTTTCGCATTGAGACTCCGCGCCTTCAGGGAGGCCTTGATGTCCGTATCGATCTTGATGCCGGCAGGGTTGTGCCGCCGGTTCCAGTAGACTGTCTCGGCACCGGTTTCCTCGAACAGATCGTCCAGAACCTTGCCCGCATCGCCGCTGCGCAGGATCAACGGCGTTCCCAGCCCCTTGAGCGATTTGCCGAGCGCCGTCAGCGAATGATGCAGCCACCAACCTTGCGCCGCGCCGAGCGGGCCGGTTTCCTCGGCCGCTTCGCGGATATAGAGCGCCACGACGGGCCGATCGCTGTCGGCGGCGGCGTAGAGGGCTGCGTTGTCGTCCGTACGCAGGTCGCGGCGAAACCAGACGATGACGGGTAGCTTCCTCTTTTCCGTCATCGTGTCAGTTTCCTTGCGGCAGCGGGCGGGTGAGGATGAAAACGGCGCTGCAGGCCAGAACGAGGCCGACGATGACGGCGAGCAGAACGGATGGCTGGGTGCGATAGAAGAAGAAGCCATAGCTTGCGACGATCAGGCTTACGGCGACGACCTTGGTGCGGCCGGAAATCGCGCCCTCGCGCTGCCAGTTGGTCAGCGGCGGGCCGAATGTCCTGTGGGTCAGAAGCCATTGCTCGAGACGAGGCGAAGAGCGGGAGAAGCACCAGACCGCGACAAGCAGGAACGGCGTCGTCGGCAGCAGTGGCAGGAACGCACCGACGATGCCGAGCGCCGTCATGAAGAGGCCGGCCATCATGTAGATCGTGCGCACAGGGATCCTCGCCGAAAATCGCGTCGACGATCAGATAGAGCGCTTTGCGCCTCTCTCCAAGGGGGAAGATGCCACGGTTTTGGCGACGATAAAAATCCCCTCGCTGGAGAGCGAAATCACCCAGCGCGACATCCGTTGCGGGAGCCATCGCCAGCGGGATGCCGGCGACGCTTTGATCAGATCGGCTTGCTGTTTGCCGCCTTGGCGGATTTCGCCTTCGCGACCGCCTTGGCGGCAGCGGCCGGTTTTTCGGCGTCGGCGGTTTTCTTCTTCGGCTTCGCAGCCTCGGCGTCCTTGCCCTTCGAAATCTGGATCAGCGGCTTTTTTGCCGATTTCGCGGGCGTGGTCTCCGGCACGAGGGCCACCCGCTCGAATTCGTCGCGCTCGCGCACGGCCTGCTCCCAATGGGCGCTGTCTTCGCCATGGGGACGACCGGCTTCCTCCCAGATCGAATAGGCCCGTTTGCTGATCCATTCCTTGCGTGCATCCGTCATCGCGTATCCCCGTTTGAGAGTGAACTGACGCCGTGCCGGGATGCTGCAGACGATGCGGGCAGAAACCGGAACACGGAACTCGCTGGGCGGCCGATCATCGGCAGGTCCAGATATTCGACGCACCTTTCGCTCCCGGGCGTGAGCCTTGCGGAGCAGGTCTGCTACATGCGATTCGCGCCGGTAGAATGCGCCCAAAGGCGCAGAGCATCAAGGCGCGCAGCCTGCGACAACCTTTCCCGCAAGCGGAATGGTCAAGGAAATCCTTGCGCGAAGGGCGACAAATTGCCGGAATTTCGCAAAAGTTTTCCCTTGCGGGTGGACAGTGCCGATCGCGCCAACGTATTGTCGGGATGAGAGAATATTCAACCTGGTCAACGGTATCGAGAGGCAGGGCGTTTGACAGCAACACGGCAGCAGCATCGACCGGTTCGTCGGGCTCTCGGCCTCTTTTGCACAGCGTTCACCTGCCTTCTTCTGTTGATAACCACGCTGCCGGCGCCATCTGCCGCAAACAATGCCGCAAAAGTGCTTCGTTACGGCACGCAGAAGCCTGCGGGATACGCCTCTTTCACGAACGAGCGGGAGTGCCGCAAACGCAGCAGCGCCGCCAAAGCCGTTTCCTTGTCGAACAGGGGCAACGATTTTATCTGTCTGCCGGGAGCACTCGCGTATCGTTCAAGAACCTTGGAAAGAGGCGCTTTTGCCACGCTTTCGCCGGGCGCGACCGGCAGGAGCGGTATCGAGACGCGGGGCGCGCGTGCGCCTCCCATGGTTTTCGCCTGACGGCCGCGTCGATCGCTGACATCGATCGGGCGGCTTTCTGGTGGTGCTGGCCGATAATGCCGGTTGACGGCATTGTAGAGACGCTCTGACGTTCGAAAGCGATCGATCAAACGATGACAGGTGAAATGATTCTCGTCCTGCTGGTCTGCCTTCCCTTCGCGGGAAGCCTGGCTGCGGTCGTTCTGCTGAGGACCGATTCGCGCGTCCTTGCCGCGCGCATGGCAGGCGCCGTGACCTTCGTCGCCCTCGTGCTAACCGCGGTGCTCTATCCCTCGGTGCGCGATGGCAGCAAGGTGCGGCTCGATCTGGAATGGCTGCCGCAGCTCGGGCTGAACGTCACGCTGCGCATGGATGGGTTCGCCTGGCTCTTTGCGATGCTCGTCACCGGCATCGGTTTCCTCATCGTTCTCTATGCGCGCTACTACATGTCCGAGGAGGATCCGGTTCCGCGCTTCTTCTCGTTCCTGCTCGCCTTCATGGGCTCGATGCTCGGCATCGTGCTGTCGGGCAATATCATCCTGCTGTCGGTGTTCTGGGAGCTGACCAGCATCTTCTCCTTCCTTTTGATCAGCTACTGGCATCACAATGCCGCCGCCCGCGACGGCGCGCGCATGGCGCTGACCATCACCGGTATCGGCGGCTTCTGCCTGCTCGCCGGCCTGCTGGTGCTCGGCCATATCGTCGGCAGCTACGATCTCGATGTCGTGCTAGCCTCGGGCGACCTGATCAAGGCGCATCCGCTCTATCTCACGGCGCTCGTCCTCATCCTTATCGGCGCGCTGACCAAGAGCGCGCAGGTGCCGTTCCATTTCTGGCTGCCGAACGCCATGGCGGCGCCTACGCCCGTCTCGGCCTATCTGCATTCCGCGACCATGGTGAAGGCCGGCGTCTTCCTGCTGGTGCGGTTCTGGCCGGCGCTGTCGGGCACCTATGAATGGTTCATGCTGCTCGGCATCGCCGGCATCAGCACACTGCTTCTCGGCGCTTACTTCGCCATGTTCCAACAGGACCTGAAGGGCCTGCTCGCCTATTCGACGATCAGCCATCTCGGCCTCATTACGACGCTCCTCAGCCTCGGCAGTCCGCTGGCTGCAGTCGCTGCGATCTTCCACATGATGAACCACGCCACGTTCAAGGCCTCGCTCTTCATGGCCGCCGGCATCATCGACCACGAGACCGGCACGCGCGACATGCGACGATTGAGCGGGCTTCTCAAATACCTGCCGATAACGGGAACGCTCGCCATGGTGGCCAGCGCCGCCATGGCCGGCGTGCCGCTGCTCAACGGCTTCATTTCCAAGGAAATGTTCTTTGCCGAAGCCGTGGAGACACACGCCGATTCCGTGCTCGACCGCATCCTGCCCTATGTCGCCACGCTCGCCGGCGCCTTCTCCGTCGCCTATTCGCTGCGCTTCATCCATATGGTCTTTTTCGGTCCACCGCCGACGGACCTGCCGAAGCCCAAGCCGCACGAACCGCCGCACTGGATGCGTTTCCCGATCGAGTTCCTCGTGCTGGCCTGCCTCGTCGTCGGCATCATTCCGAGCCTGTCGATCGGCCCGTTCCTGCATTCGGCCGTCATTTCGGTGCTCGGCGATCGCACACCGGAATACAGCCTTGCCATCTGGCACGGCATCAACACGCCGCTGATCATGAGCCTGATCGCGCTCGTCGGCGGCGCGGCGCTCTATGTCGTGATGAAGGACTATCTCGCCAAATGCGACAACGGGCCGCCGCTCTTCCGGCATCTCGGTGGCCAGCGCATCTTCGAGCGCGTTCTCGTCACCGTCTCCTGGAAATGGGCGCGCTGGCTGGAAAGCAATCTCGGCACGCGCCACCTCCAGCCGCAGCTGCGCCTCGTTGCCGCCGCCGGCTTCCTGGCCGGAGCCGTCTCGCTCTATCTTGCGGGCTTCTCGCCGAAGCCGCTCGCGTTCAAGGATATCGATCCGATCTTCGCCGCCGTCTGGGCTATCGGCGCGTTCTGTGCGCTTGGTGCGGCCTACCAGGCGAAGTATCACCGCCTAGCGGCCCTCGTCCTGCTCGGCGGTGCCGGTATCACGACCTGCATCACCTTCGTCTGGCTGTCGGCGCCCGACCTTGCCATCACGCAGCTCGTCGTCGAGATCGTCACGACGGTTCTCCTGCTCCTTGGCCTGCGCTGGCTGCCGAAGCGTGCGGAAAAAGTCGACAATGCCGTGTCGTTTTCCGCGCGCAGCCGCCGCCTCCGCGATTTCCTGCTGGCGCTTTCCTGCGGCTTCGGCATGTTCCTGTTTTCCTACGCCATCATGACCCAGCCGGTGCCGGATGCGATCGCCAGCTACTTCCTCGACAAGGCCTATAGCGAAGGCGGCGGGCGCAATGTCGTCAACGTCATCCTCGTCGATTTCCGCGGCTTCGACACGATGGGCGAGATCGCGGTGCTGGCCATCGTGGCGCTCACGGTCTTTGCGCTGCTGCGCCGTTTCCGTCCGGCGCCCGACAGCATCGAGAAGCCGGAACAGCAACGCATCCAGAACGCCTTCGATGCGGAGCGCCCCGAGCGTTCGGCAGGCGATACGGTGCGCGACTACCTGCTCGTGCCTTCGGTCATCATGCAGTGGATGTTCCCTGTTATCGCGACCTTCGCGGTCTATCTCTTCCTGCGCGGCCATGACCTGCCGGGCGGCGGCTTTGCCGCCGGTATCACTATGGCCATCGCCTTCCTGCTGCAATATCTGGCGGGCGGCGTGCGCTGGGCGGAGGATCGCCTGCGCATCCTGCCGCTGCGCTGGATGGGCTTCGGTCTCATCATGGCTGCGGCAACCGGCATGGGCGCCTGGCTGCTCGGCTATCCGTTCCTGACCACCCACTCGCAATACATAGAGGTGCCGTTCATCGGCAAGGTGCCCGCGGCCAGCGCGCTGCTGTTCGATCTCGGCGTCTTCTCGCTCGTCGTCGGCGCGACGGTGCTGATCCTCATCGCGCTCGCCCACCAATCCGTACGCATGCATCGGGTCCGCGGTCTCGACGCCCCCAAGGCGGAGGAAAACTGATGGAACTCGTTCTCGCAATCGGTATCGGCATCATGACCGGCTCGGGCGTCTGGCTGATCCTGCGCCCGCGCACCTACCAGGTCATCATAGGCCTGTCGCTGCTTTCCTATGCCGTCAATCTCTTCATCTTCGGCGTCGGCGGCGTGAAATCCAATGCCGCGCCGCTGCTCGGCGAGGGCGTCGACGTCTCGACGCTGACGGACCCCGTGCCGCAGGCGCTGGTGCTGACGGCGATCGTCATCGGCTTTGCGACGACGGCGCTGTTCCTCGTCGTGCTGCTCGCCGCCCGCGGGCTGACCGGCACCGACCATGTCGACGGCAGGGAGCAGCCGAAATGAGCGGCTGGCAGCAACACCTCATCATCGCGCCGATCGTCATTCCGCTGATCGCGGGCGCGCTTCTTCTGTTCTTCGACGAGCGCCAGCGCGTCGTCAAAGCCATGATCAGCGTCGTCTCTACGCTGGCGCTCGCGGCCGTCGCCATCAACCTCTTCCGGCTGGCGAACGGTAGTGGCGAGGCTTTCGACGGCGTCTATCTCCTCGGCAACTGGCCCGCCCCCTTCGGCATCGTGCTGGTCGTTGACCGGCTCTCGGCGCTGATGCTGGTGCTCGCCGCGATCCTCGCCATTCCGGCGCTGGTCTATGCGCTCGCTCGCTGGCATGCCGCCGGTGCGCATTTCCACTCGCTGTTCCAGTTCCTGCTGATGGGGTTGAACGGTGCCTTCCTGACCGGCGACCTGTTCAATCTCTTCGTCTTCTTCGAAGTGATGCTCGCCGCCTCCTATGGTCTGCTGATGCACGGCTCCGGCCCGATGCGCGTCAAGGCGGGCCTGCAATACATTGCCGTCAACCTCGCGGCCGCGCTCTGCTTCCTGATCGGCGTCAGCGCGATCTACGGCTCGGCCGGCACGCTCAACATGGCCGACCTTGCGCTGCGCATCGGCGAAATCGAGGGCGAGCGGCGCATGCTGCTCGAGGCAGGAGCGGCCATTCTCGGCGTCGTCTTCCTTATCAAGGCCGGCATGTGGCCCTTGAATTTCTGGCTGCCCGGCGCCTATAGCGCGGCCGTCGCCCCGGTCGCGGGCATCTTCGCCATCATGAGCAAGGTTGGCATCTATGTGATCCTGCGCCTCTCGCTGTTGGTCTTCGGGCAGGGAGAATCGGCGGGTCTCGGCCTTAACGTGCTGCTCTATGGCGGCATGGCGACGATCGCCTTCGGCACGATCGGCGTGCTCGCCTCCCAGGCGCTCGGCCGCTTGGCGAGTTATTCGGTGTTGGTCTCCTCCGGCACGCTTCTGGCGGTTCTCGGCCTCAGCAACGGCGAGGTTACGGCGGGTGCGCTCTTCTATATGGTCAGCTCCACGCTGACGATCGGTGCCTTCTTCATGCTGATCGAACTGGTCGAGCGCGGGCAGGATGCCGGCGCCTCGGTTCTCGCGGTTACCATGGAAGCCTATGGTGACGCGGACGAGGAGGAGCAGGAGGTCGAGATCGGTGTGACCATGCCGGGAACCATCGCCGTGCTCGGCACCTGCTTCGCCGCCTGCGGAATACTGCTCTCCGGCCTGCCGCCGCTTTCCGGCTTCGTCGCGAAATTCGCCATGCTGACGGGCATGATCGGCACGGGTGCCGCTGCGGATCAGCCGGTCTCGGCCTCGGTCTGGTGGATCGTCGCTCTGCTCATCTTGTCGGGCCTCGCCGCGCTGATCTCGATGACCCGTGCCGGCATCCGCACATTCTGGGCCTCGATGGAGGGCACGGTGCCGCGCGTGCTGGTCATGGAAATGGCGCCGGTCATGTTGCTGATCGCGCTGACTTTGACGCTCACCATCAAGGCCGGTCCGGCGATGCACTATATGGAAGAGACCGTGCGCAACCTGCAGCAGCCCGGCACCTATATCAATGCCGTGATCAATGCGCGCCGTGCCGGTGTCGCGGAGGCGAGCGGGCCGGATGGCGGGGGAGGGATCTGACATGCTGCCCTATCCGCTGCTCAGTGCCTCGCTCGTCATCATGTGGCTCGCCCTCAATGGGTTTACGCTCGGGCACCTCATTCTCGGCAGTGTCGTCGCGGTCTTCGCCTCCTGGGGCATGGCCTCATTGCGACCGGCAAAACCGCGCATGCCGAAATGGTACCTGTTGCCGAAGCTCGTCGGCATCGTGCTCTACGATATCGTGCGCTCGAACCTTGCCGTCGCCTCGATACTCGTTGCGGGACGTGGACGGCGCTTCCGGTCCGGTTTCATCACCGTGCCGCTCGACCTGCAGAGCCCGACGGCGCTCGCCGTGCTGGCCGTCGTGGTCACGAGTACGCCGGGCACGGCGTGGCTGGAATACAATTCGCTGAGCCGGACCGTGCTGATCCACGTTCTCGACCTTGTCGACGAGGCGGAATGGCAGGCCCTGATCAAGGGCCGCTATGAGGCACTGCTGATGGAGATTTTCGAATGAGCCACACGATCCTCTCCTGGGCCATGGTGTTTGCGCAGATCTGCCTAGTCCTCGCGATGGCGCTGGCGGCGCTCCGCATGGCACGCGGTCCACGCGCACAGGACCGCGTTCTCGCGCTCGACACGCTCTATGTGAACTCGATGCTGCTTTTGATGGTCTTCGGCATCCGCACCGGCAAGGTCATCTATTTCGAGGCGTCGCTGGTCATCGGCATGCTCGGCTTCGTCGCCACGGTGGCGCTCGCCAAATTCCTGATGCGCGGGGAGGTGATCGAATGAGCAGCATCGAACATGCCGCCGATCTGCCGGCCTGGGCAGCCCTTGCCGTCGCCTTCTTCCTCGTCATCGGTGCGGGCCTAACGCTGATCGGCACGATCGGCTTCGTGCGCCTGCCGACCTTCTATGAACGCATCCATGCGCCGACGCTCGGCACCAGCTGGGGCACCGGCGGCATTGTCATGGCCTCGATGATCTTCTTCACCGTGCTTTCGACCCGGCCTGTCGTTCACGAGATTTTGATCGGCATCTTCGTGACCGTCACGACGCCGGTGACGCTGATGCTGCTCGCCCGCGCGACTCTGCACAGGGACCGGGCCGAAGGAAATCCTGATGTTCCGGGCGAAGCGCCGGCGCAGGTGCTGGTCAAGGACGGTACGGCCACCCAGGCGGATTGACCCGATAATGCACGAAAAGTAGCTCGCCTGATTCCAGTAATATTAAGGCTATCGCGTATAACTTTTCGCCATGGATCACAGTCGCTCATTTTCCATCGACCGCGAAACGTCGATCTCGGGGAAGCCGATCCCGGGCGGCAGGAAGATCGTTATCCTGTCGTCGCATGTCTTCTTGGACGGTTTCCGGAAAGCGAGCATCCATTTCGTGGCACGCCGCTGGGCGGCGGCTGGCAACGACGTGTTCTTCACCACGGTAGGCCACAGTGCGCTGAGCCGCTTCAAGCAAAAGGATCGCTACGAAGCGTTGCGCCGCGAACAGGGCAACCGTTACGCCGCGATCGAGCCGCATCTCTTTGCCGGAGCCTATCTGCCGCCCCTTCACGCTTTCAGCACGGCGAAGCCGATCGTCAATGCGCTGGTAAAACCGCTCTTTGCGCTCTACGGCCGGCACCTGCCCGCCTTCGTGCGTAACGAGATAGAAGCCGCCGATCTCGTGGTGATCGAAAGCGGCACACCCGTCGTCTTCCTGAATCTCGTGCGCCGCCTGAATCCGCGGGCAAAGCTCCTGTACTTCTGCCGCGACCTGCTGCGGAGTGTCGGGGCCGCACCCTATCTGCGGGCGGTCGAGGCACGGGGCATCGGTCTTTTCGACAGCGTCTGCGTTCCCTCGCGCCGGCTGGGCGAGATGCTGCCATCCGGCGGCAAGGTGCATTTCGTGCCGCAGGGTATCGAAGGCGACGTGTTCGATCGCGCGAAGGTCTCACCCTATCCCGAGGGCAGCCGCAACGCGGTCGCGGTCGGCGACATGCTGTTCGATCAGGCCTCCGTCGCCGCCATGGCGGCGGTAGCGCCTGAGGTCACCTTGCACCTCTTCGGCATTCGCTGGCGCGGTGATGCGCCGGCCAATATCCGCCTGCATGGCGAACAGTCCTTCGAGACGCTGGCGGCCTATATCCGCCATGCGGATATCGGTCTGGCGCCCTATCGCGTGAACAGCAGCGAGGTCTATCTCGCCGAATCGAGCCTCAAGCTCCTGCAATACGGCTACTGCCGCCTGCCGGTCCTCTTGCCTGACATCATCCCAGTTTCGCGCGGCAACGAGATCACCTATTCGCTCGACGGGGAAAACGATTGGCGCGCGATTGTCGATGCAGCCCTCACCTTGCCGCACCGCAAAGCCTTTCGTGACGGTATCCTGACCTGGGATGACGTGGCCCGGCAGACGCTTGCCACGGTTTTTGCCTGAACAGGATCAGTTGGACGTTGCAGCGAGGAGGCCGACAAGGCGTCGGGCCAGCGGTCGCAATCGTCCAGGTACTTTCCCTTCGATCATGTCGACGATCCGATCCGCCTCCTCGGCGGTAATCAGCCCGAACAGCCGGGCTGCGCCGACATAGACGAGCGCACCCAGTATAACGGCGACCGGCAGGCCGATCAGGCCCGGCAGGAGGATCGTCATCGCGAAGGCGGCGAGGCCGCAGGCACTTGCTGCAAGGAGCGTGCGGAAAAGGGCTTTCCAGGGAACTGTCGGACCGCCATGGACGCCGACGGCCATCAGGAGAAGGCCAAGCGTCAGGCCTTCCGAGAGGATACGCGCAGCCCCCGCGCCGAGGATGCCGCCTGCGGGAACGGCGACGACCAGCAGCAGGAAGAGAAGGGTTGCGGAGACGAGCGTCACGCGCAACAGCCGGCCGCCTTGTTCATGTGCAGCCAGGTAGGCCCAGGGCACGACGGCGAGCCCAGCAGGCACGGAGGCCAGCATGAAAAGTACGGCAGCGCCGGCTGCCGGCCGGAAATCCTCGCCGAAGACGATGGGAATGAGCTCCGATATGATCGCAGCGCCGCCAATGCCGAGCGGCATCACGAAGAGGGCGGTGAGCCGAAGGCTGTTGTGGTAGAGCGTATCCGGCGGGGCGTCGCTGGCGGTGCGTGCGGCGAGGCCGACGAGGAAGGCCGGCGAAAGCTGCAACGTCAGCTGGCCGACCAATCCCGCGAAGACGACGGCGGCGGCAAAATAGCCCACATCCGCATCGCCCAGGAAATAGCCCACGACGAGGAATTCGATACGCGTCAGAAGCACGATGTCGATTGCATCCGTCGTCCACATGCTGCGTCGGTAGCGGTGCATTTCGGGTGTCAACGCTGCAGGTGCGGAGGGTGTGCGGCGGTCGAGATGATGGGAAAGACTGAAGACCTGCGGAAGGTAGCGCGTCAGCATGCCCAGCAGCGCGCCACCCGGCCCGACGAAGACCGCGCCGGCGAAGACGACCGGGACCTGGAGCAGGCTGCCGACGGCGGTGGTCGCGGCGACTTCACCGAAATGGCCGCGTCCGCGCGCGACGGCCGCGGAAAAGGCGGCCAGCACATAGGCGAGGAAGAGCAGGCTCGCGCCGATCCAGATCCACGGAGCCGGAGCGCCCGAGAGCCTGTGATAGAGTCCGAAAGCCAGCATGATCACGAAGGCGAGGGTGACGGAGGGCAGCAGGGCCGAAAAGGCGCGGCGCACGATCGGTGCCCAGGCGTCCTGGCCTGCGTCACGTGCCGCTGCGACGGAACGCAACACCATCTGCGGAAAGCCGCGGTCGGCAACGGCCGCCATGCACACGATGACCCACATGGCATAGGCGACGAGGCCCGAGCCGGCGGGACCGAGCACGCGGGCGTTGATGACGCTGACGAGAAAACCGGCAACCAGCGATACGAGCGTGGCTGCCAGGTTGAGCAGGGAGGAGCCGAGAACGCTGGTCATTCGCCCTTTTGCCACGAAAAGATAACTTTGAATTAAATAAAGCCGGTCATTGGTGAGCTATGATAAAATAAAGGTGTTTGGGGGCGATCATGGAAAACCCGGTTCGCAAGGAAACTTTCCTTGTTCCCGGCTACCAGCAGCGGACACTCAAGGAGATGTTCCGTCATCTGATCTGGCGCGTGATCGCGCCGCTGCCGGATAAATCTTATCTGAAGCTTAAATACTGGTCGATCAAGGGCGAGTGGCCCGATATCGACGACCCCAAGACCTTCTGTGAGAAGGTGCAGGCACGCAAACTCTACGATCGCAATCCGATCTACGCCACGTTGGTCGATAAGGCCGGCGTGAAGCCCTTCGTCGAAGAGAAGCTCGGCCCCGCCTATGTCACGCCGAGCTATTGGGTCGGAACCGATCTTGCGACCGTCGATTGGTCGACGGTGCCGCTGCCGGCCGTGGTAAAGCCGACCCATGCCAGTGCTCAAGGCCGTTTCCTCTATACGCAGGACGACATAAGCCGGCTGCTCGAAGACAATCCGGTGCCGGGCTGGCTGGCGCTCGATCATGCGCACTACAATCGCGAATGGGCCTATAGCCAAGTCAAGCCGCAGGTTCTGATCGAGGCGATGCTGGTGGTCGATGGCGGCGTGCCCTGGGACTATCGCTTCTTCACCTTCGACGGCATCGTCTCGCATATCGAGGTGAACCTGCGCATCGACGGCAAGGGCTACGCCTGCCATTACACGCCCGATTGGCAGCGCCTGCCGTTCCATGACCCCGATTACCTGACACCCTATCCGGGCGAGGTGCCGAGGCCGGCGCGCTTCGACGAGATGATGCGCATCGCGCAGACGATCGGCAAAGGATTCGATTTCTTGCGCATCGATCTCTATGCCGCCGACGACTGGATCAAGCTCGGCGAACTGACGCTCTATCCGGGCGGCGGCTTCGAGCGGTTCGATCCGCCGCAATACGATCGTCTGCTCGGCGACAAATGGACCCTTGGCTTCGAGATACCGAAGGCCGACTGATCTGCAGATTCGCGCGAATTCAACAAAGGCCGGTCCGCAAGGATCGGCCTTTTGTTCGTTAACGGATGATCGATCTGCTGACGAATGATTAACCTCTTGACAGCAGGAGTTCGCCGCATAATGCTAAGATGTCAGACCAATTTGAGAAGCTGACACGGAGCAGGGGAATTGGCGTCATGCCGTCAGAATCGAGCAGCAGGCCGCAGATCGCGCCGTTGCCGCCCATCGACCGCGCGCGGCAGGTGACGGAGGCATTGGCCTCCTATATCGACCGGGCCCGCCTCAAGGCGGGGGACCGGCTGCCCGCGGAACGCGAGTTGATGGCGGCGCTGGTGGTCGGGCGCTCGACGATCCGCGAGGCGATCCGCCATTTTCAGGCGCTCGGCGTCATCGAAAGCCGCAAGGGCAGCGGCACCTATCTCCTGAAGCCGATCACCACGGCGACCGTGCATATGCCGCTCTCCTTCGATGCGGCGCATCTGCGCGACATTCTCTTGCAGACGCTGGAGGTTCGCCGCGGTCTCGAATGCGAGGCCAATATGGTGGCAGCCAAGCGCCGCACGGCCGAAGACCTCGTCGTGATCGAGGAAAAGCTCAATGATATGGAGCGCGTGCACATCGCCAAGGGCACGTCCGGCCCCGAGGATCTCGCCTTCCACCTCGCCATCTACGACGCCACGCACAACCCGCTGTTCAAGCAGCTTCTGGAACAGATGCGCGATGCCTTCGAGCGCTTCTGGGAAGAACCTTTCGACCGGCAGGATTTCGCCCGCCGCTCCTTCCCGTTCCACCGCACGCTCTTCAATGCGATCGCCGCGCAGGATCCCGAGACCGCGCGCATCGAAACGCTCAAGATCCTCGACGTCGTCGAGGAAGACATCAAGGAAATGTCCAAATGACCAGCGGAGCTACTCCGTTCGACCTTGCCTCGCTCATCGTCGCCCATGACGAGGCGAATGCCTTCGAGGCGGTGGTTCCGCCCATCGTACAGACCTCGCTCTTCACCTTCGGCAGCTATGACGAGATGGTCGCGGCCTATCGCGGCGAGATCTTGCGCCCGATCTATACGCGCGGCCTCAACCCGACGGTGCGCGCTTTCGAGGAGATGCTGGCCAAGCTCGAGGGCGGCGAGGACGCGCTGGGCTTTGCCAGCGGCATGGCGGCGATCTCCTCCACGGTGCTGTCCTTCGTCGAGCCCGGCGACCGCATCGTCGCCGTGCGCCATTGCTACCCGGATGCCTTCCGCCTGTTCGGCACGCATCTGAAGCGCATGAAGATCGAGGTGACCTATGTCGACGGGCGCGACGAGGAGGCGGTGGCCAAGGCCCTGCCGGGCGCCAAGCTGCTCTATCTCGAAAGCCCGACGAGCTGGGTGATGGAGGCGCATGACGTCGGTGCCCTGGCGGCACTCGCCAAACGTCACGGGGCCGTCAGCGTCATCGACAACAGCTGGGCAAGCCCGATCTTTCAGAGGCCGCTGTCGCTCGGCGTCGATCTCGTGCTGCATTCGGCCTCGAAATATCTCGGCGGCCACAGCGATGTGGTCGCGGGCATCGTCACCGGCTCGAAGGAGCTGGTCGGCCGCATCCGCTCGGAGGCCTATCCCTATCTCGGCGGCAAGCTCTCGCCCTTCGATGCCTGGCTGTTGATCCGCGGCCTGCGCACCCTGCCGATCCGCATGAAGGCGCATGAAGCGTCGGGGCTGGTGATCGCCAAGCGCCTGCAGGCGCTCGATATCGTCGAGAAGGTCTGCCATCCCGCGCTCGCCAACCGCCTGCCGCCGGGCCTCACCGGCACCTCCGGCCTGTTCTCCTTCGTCTTCCGCGAGGGCATCGATATCAGGACCTTCGCCGACCACCTCAAGCTCTTCAAGCTCGGCGTCTCCTGGGGTGGGCACGAGAGCCTGATCGTGCCGGGCGAGGTCGTGCTGGAGCAGAAGGCCCAACCCAATTCCGCGCATACATTCGGCATCGATGCGCGGTCCGTGCGTCTTCATATCGGCCTGGAGGGAACCGAGGCCCTGTGGAGTGATCTGGAAGCGGCGATCTCTGCCGCGACCGAAACCTGACGTCAAAATCCAAAGCAAACGAAAAGAGGGAACGACCATGAAGAGACTTTTGACCGCAGCCCTGCTCACCGCGTTGATGGCGACGAGTGCGCTGGCCGATACGACGCTGAAGCTCGTCGAGGTGATCACCAGCCCCGAGCGCACCGAGACGCTGAAATCCATCGTCGGCAAGTTCGAGGCCGCGAACCCCGGCACCAAGGTCGAAATCATCTCGCTGCCCTGGGGCGAGGCGTTCCAGAAGTTCGCCACCATGGTCTCGGCCGGCGAAGTACCCGACGTCATGGAAATGCCAGACACTTGGCTGTCTCTCTATGCCAACAACGGCATGCTGGAAAGCCTCGAGCCGTACCTGAAGACCTGGGAGCATACCGCCGGCTTGACGCCGCGTGCGCTGGAACTCGGCCGCGATGTCAAGGATACCGCCTATATGCTGCCCTACGGCTTCTATCTGCGCGCGATGTTCTACAACAAGAAACTGCTTGCCGAAGCCGGCGTTTCCGAACCGCCGAAGACGATGGATGAGTTTGCCGAAGCCTCCAAGAAGATTTCGGCCCTTCCGGGCAAATACGGTTACTGCCTGCGCGGCGGTCCGGGCGGCCTCAACGGCTGGGTGATGTTCGGCGCCTCCATGGCCGGCGACAACAAGTTCTTCAATGAGGACGGAACGTCTACCTTCAACAGCGAGGGCTGGGTCAAGGGCCTGACCTGGGTGGTCGATCTCTACAAGAACGGATATGCGCCGAAGGACAGCGTCAACTGGGGCTTCAACGAGATCGTCGCTGGTTTCTATTCCGGCACCTGCGCCTTCCTCGACCAGGATCCGGACGCGCTCATCGCCATTGCCGAGCGCATGAAGGCGGATGAATACGGCATCATGACCATGCCGAAGGGCCCGGCCGGCAAGACATTCCCGACGATCGGCTTTGCCGGCTGGTCGATGCTCGCCTCCAGCGCCAGCAAGGACCTCTCCTGGAAGCTGATCGAAACGCTCGAAGCCCCCGAGGGAAATATCGAGTGGAACAAGCGCACCGGCGCGCTTCCGGTCCACACGTCTGCGGAAAAAGATCCCTTCTATGCCAGCGAGCAGTTCAAGGGCTGGTTCGCCGAGCTTGAGGACAAGGACGCCGTGCCGACCGTGATGCCGACGCATCTTGAGGAATTCGCGTTCTTCAAGGATTCCCTCGTCATCAAGACCTCGCAGGAGGCGCTACTTGGCGACATCACGCCGGAGGAGCTCGCCAACCAGTGGGCCGACTACCTGACCAAGGCACAGCAGAAGTTCCTCGCCAAGAAATAGGCTTGAGGAACCTGCGGGCGGAGACACGAGGCTCCGCCCGCAGCCATCACCCTTTTGAAACGCCCCGCCACCTCAAGCAATTCCAGCAAAAGTGCGCAGCGGTTTTGCGTCCGGAATTGCATGTCCTAACGGAAGCGAGACGATGACCCTTGCTGCCCAATCGCACGCCGCAAAACCGTTCCGCAAGCGGATCGCCGATGCGTCGGAACCCTATCTCTACAGCGCGCCCGCGCTGGTCCTGATCGTCGGCGTCATGCTGGTGCCGCTGGTGCTCGGCATTTCCTATGCCTTCCGCGATATCCAGCTACTCAACCCATTCTCCGGCGGCTTCATCGGGCTCGATCATTTCCGCGCGCTCGGGCAGGATCAGGCCTTCTTCCGGGCGCTGCGGAACACGCTGTGGTGGACGGGTGCCTCCGTCTTCCTGCAATTCGTCTTCGGTCTCATCCTGGCGCTCCTACTCGACAAGCCCTTTGCCGGCCGCGGTCTCGTGCAGGCGCTCGTCTTCCTGCCCTGGGCGGTGCCGAGCTTCCTTGCCGGCCTCAACTGGGCCTGGCTGTTCAATCCCGTCATCGGCCCGCTGCCGCACTGGCTCTACGCGCTCGGCCTGCTGGATGCGCCCAACAACATCCTGTCCGACCCGCAGCTCGCCATGTGGGGGCCGATCGCCGCCAATGTCTGGTGGGGCATCCCGTTCTTCGCCATCACGCTGCTGGCCGCCCTGCAGGCAATCCCGCGCGATCTCTATGAAGCCGCAAGCATCGACGGCGCGGGGCCGGTGCAGCGCTTTATATCGATCACGCTGCCGTTCCTGGCGCCGACTATCGCCATCACCATCCTGCTGCGCACCGTCTGGATCTCCAATTTCGCCGATCTCATCGTCGTCATGACCAATGGCGGCCCGGCGGACCGCACCCAGATCGTCGCCAGCTACATCTTCACGCAGGCCTTCAAGCGTCTCGATTTCGGCTATGCCTCTGCCATTGCTCTCGTGCTGCTCGTGCTCCTGCTCGTCTATTCGCTGCTGATCGTGCTGCTGCGGCAGACGCTGCTCAACAAGGGGTGAGGATATGAGAAACAAACCCGTCCTCACCATCCTGCATCGCCTGGCGATCTTCGCCTATGTCGTCTTCGCGCTCTTTCCGCTGTTCTGGCTCCTGAAGGTGTCGGTGACGCCGAACGACCTGCTCTACAGCGAGGGTGTTCGCATGTGGCCGTCGCGCACGACGTTCGAGCACTATTCGTTCGTCATCGCGCACAGCGCCTTTCCGACTTTCTTCAAGAACAGCCTCATCGTTGCCGGCTCGACGGCCGTGACGGTGACGATCCTCGCTTCGCTTGCCGGCTATGCGCTGTCGCGCTTCAATTTCCGGGCAAAGTACTGGATCGTCGCGCTCATGCTGGTCACGCAGATGTTCCCGCTGGTCATGCTGGTGGCGCCGATCTTCAAGATGCTCTCGCCGCTCGGCCTGACGAACAGCCTCACCGGCCTCGTCCTCGTCTACACCGCCTTCAACGTGCCCTTCGCCACCTTCCTCATGCAGTCCTTTTTCGACGGCATTCCGAAGGATCTGGAGGAGGCGGCGATGATCGACGGGGCGACGCAGTTCGTCGCCTTCCGCCAGATCATCCTGCCGCTGACGCTCCCCGGCATCGCCGCCACGCTCGGCTTCGTCTTCACTGCCGCCTGGAGCGAACTGCTCTTCGCGCTGATGCTGATCTCGGGCAACGATGCCTCCACCTTCCCGGTCGGGCTTCTCACCTTCGTTTCGAAATTCTCGGTCGATTTCGGGCAGATGATGGCGGCGGGCGTGCTCGCGCTCATTCCGGCCTGCCTCTTCTTCCTGCTCATCCAGCGCTATCTCGTGCAGGGCCTGACGGCCGGCGCGGTCAAAGGCTGAAAGGTTCTCCCATGGCTTCCATCGATATCCAGAGTGTCCGCAAAAGCTTCGGCGCCTTCCCGGTCCTGCACGGCGTCGACCTCACCATTCAAGACGGCGAATTCATCGTGCTGGTCGGCCCTTCCGGCTGCGGTAAGTCCACCCTGCTGCGCATGATCGCGGGGTTGGAGGAGGTTACGTCCGGCGACATCCAGATCGACGGCAAACGGGTCAACGATCTCGCGCCAAAAGACCGTGACATCGCCATGGTGTTCCAGTCCTACGCGCTCTATCCGCATATGAGCGTCGCCGACAATATGAGCTATAGCCTGCGCCTGCGCCGCTCCGCCAAGGAGAAGATCGCAAGTGCCGTCGGCAGTGCCGCCGCAAAACTCGGCCTCGAGCCCCTGCTGGAACGTCGCCCCAAGGCGCTGTCCGGCGGCCAGCGCCAGCGTGTCGCCATGGGCCGCGCCATCGTGCGCCAGCCGAAGGCCTTTCTCTTCGACGAGCCGCTCTCCAACCTCGACGCCCGCCTGCGTGAGCAGATGCGCGCCGAAATCAAGAAGCTGCACGGCGATCTTCGGGCGACCTCCATCTACGTCACGCACGACCAGATCGAGGCGATGACGCTGGCGGACCGCATCGTCGCCATGCATGGCGGCATCGTCCAGCAGGTCGGCTCGCCGCTCGAGCTCTATGACCGGCCGGTAAATCTCTTCGTCGCCGGCTTCATCGGTTCGCCCGGCATGAATTTCTTCGAGGGGCGTTATCTCGTTTCCGGCGACCACGCGGATATCAGGTTGCCGAGCGGCACGACGCTGCCCATCCGCAAACGCGGCGGTCTCGAATCAGGCTCGGCGGCGACGCTCGGCATCCGTCCGGAGCATGTGATTCTTGCCGATACCGGCGTGCTGGAGGCCACGGTCGATCTCATCGAGCCGACGGGCTTCGGAATCATCATGCATGTAACGATCCATGGCATCCCGATGAAAATTTTTACACAGGATCGCCGCATGCTCACTCCCGGCCCTGTCGTGCGCGTCGACCTGCCGCAGGACAGGCTTCACCTCTTCGATGGCGAGGGCAAACGAGTGGAGTGAGACAGGATTCGGGAGACGATTTCGGTCGCGTCCAAAGACATTGTTAACCTTCATTTCCTAACCATCTACGCATCCCTATCGGCAATGATCGTCGAGTGTGCAGGTTCATGCGTATTTCCAGAACAAACTTCTACCCCGTCCTCGAAACCGAAGAGCAGAACGACGAGCAATCGGCGTACTCTTCCTATGAAAACAATGCTTTGCCGGAAATGGTGCCGGAAATCGAGGATTGGCACGCTGCGGATGAGCCGGTGGCGAACGACGAGGCCTATCATCCGCGGTTCCGCTCGCCGGCGCTGCGCAGCTATGATCCAGGCCAGTTTTCTGACGGCAGCTGGGAGAGCCATTTCTACATGGCCCCTAACGTGCGTTTCACCCGCACGCCCGACAAGGTTGCCGCGAAGATCGAGGAGGCCGCCGCCGAAGAGGCGCAGCAGGCCCAGCCGGCCGCTGAAACGGTCGAGAAGCCTGTCGAGGCCGCCCAGCCCATCCTGACGCCGCAGCTCAGCCAGGCTGAACTGCTCCAGCGCCTGCGCGCGGCCCTCGATGATCGCCGCCGCCGCTCCGAGGAGCAGCAGGCGGAGGCCGCTGCCGCTGCCCCCGCACCGGCCGAACCCGCCCCGCCGCTCGTTCAGGCCGTAGTCGATACCGGCACGAGCGGCACGCCCGCCGATGCCACCGTGGTGTTCAAGCCGAGCGCACCGATCGTCCCGCGCATGGCCGCACCCGTCGCGGCCGCTGCAAAACCCGCCGTAAAGGCGGATGTCCGCGCTGCCATTGCCCGTTTTGCCAATCTCTCGGATCATGCCTTCTGGGAAACGTTCGTCCCCGACGAGGATGCAGCCGAGGTCCGGGTAAAGCCTGCCGTGGCCGCCACCGTCGTGCGCATGCCGTTGCCGACACCGGCGCCGGTCGTCGTCCCGCCCGCGCCGTTGCCCGTCGCCGAGATACGCGCTGAGCCGTCCTCCATCGCGTCGCTCTTCCGCGTCGTCGAATGCCGTCCGGCAACGGCCCGCACCATCGTCGCCGAACCCGCCGTTATCGTGCCCGAGGTGAAGGTCGAGCCGGTCGCAGTCGTCCCGGCGCCCGTCGTCGAGCCGGTCGCTGAGGTCGTCCTGCCGGTTTTCGAGTTCAAGCCGGCGCCGGCCGCCGCCGTGTCGCCGGTTCCGTCCGCCGAGCCCGCGCGCGAAATGCCGTCCTCGGTGCTCTCGCGCGCCAAACCGTTCCAGGTCACCATGGCGACGCCGGCCGGCGATACCTACGAATATCCGCCGCGCGACCTGTTGCAGGAGCCGCCGCGCACCGTCGGCTTCGTGCTGACGCAGGAACAGCTGGAGCAGAATGCCGGCCTTCTCGAAAGCGTTCTGGAGGATTTCGGCGTTCGCGGCGAGATCATCCATGTCCGCCCCGGTCCGGTCGTCACGCTCTATGAATTCGAGCCGGCTCCCGGCGTAAAGTCCTCGCGCGTCATCGGCCTTGCCGACGATATCGCCCGGTCCATGTCGGCGCTTTCGGCCCGTGTCGCGGTCGTGCCCGGCCGCAATGTCATCGGCATCGAACTGCCGAACCAGACGCGCGAGACGGTCTATTTCCGCGAGATGATCGAAAGCCAGGATTTTGCCCGCACCGGCTTCAAGCTGCCGCTGTGCCTAGGCAAGACCATCGGTGGCGAACCCGTCATCGCGGAACTCGCGAAGATGCCGCACCTGCTCGTCGCCGGCACCACCGGCTCGGGCAAGTCGGTTGCCATCAACACCATGATCCTGTCGCTGCTCTATCGCTTCCGCCCGGAAGAGTGCCGCCTGATCATGGTCGATCCCAAGATGCTGGAACTGTCGATCTATGACGGCATCCCGCACCTGCTCACCCCCGTCGTCACCGATCCCAAGAAGGCCGTCATGGCGCTGAAATGGGCGGTGCGCGAGATGGAGGACCGCTATCGCAAGATGTCGCGCCTCGGCGTGCGCAATATCGACGGCTACAACAGCCGCGTCGCGGCCGCCCGCGACAAGGGCGAGACGATCTCGATCAGCGTGCAGACCGGTTTCGACAAGGGAACCGGCGAGGCGATCAACGAGGAGCAGGAACTCTCGCTCGATCCGATGCCCTATATCGTCGTCATCGTCGACGAGATGGCCGACCTGATGATGGTGGCCGGCAAGGAGATCGAAGGCGCGATCCAGCGTCTCGCCCAGATGGCGCGTGCGGCCGGTATTCACCTGATCATGGCGACGCAGCGTCCCTCGGTCGATGTCATCACCGGCACGATCAAGGCGAACTTCCCGACGCGCATCTCTTTCCAGGTCACCTCGAAGATCGACAGCCGCACCATCCTGGGCGAACAGGGTGCTGAACAGCTGCTTGGCCAGGGCGACATGCTGCACATGGCAGGCGGCGGGCGTATCTCGCGCGTCCATGGGCCTTTCGTCTCCGACGAGGAAGTCGAGAAGGTCGTGCTGCATCTCAAGGCCCAGGGTCGTCCGGAATATCTGGAGACGGTGACGGCCGACGAGGAGGAAGAGGAAGAGGAAAAGCCGGCTGCCGGCGGTGCCGTCTTCGACAAGGGCGATATCGCGGCCGAAGACGGCGACGATCTCTACGAGAAGGCGGTCAAGGTCGTGCTGCGCGACCGCAAGTGCTCGACCTCCTACATCCAGCGCCGCCTCGCCGTCGGCTACAACCGCGCCGCGTCTCTGGTCGAGCGCATGGAGAAGGAAGGCCTCGTCGGCCCTGCAAACCATGTCGGCAAACGCGAGATCATCTCGGGCGAGCGCGGCAGCTGCCAGGCGCCGGAACCGGCCGAGGACGACTGAGATTTTCTCCGACAGCGATTGCCCGGTCGCCGGGCAATTGTCCTACTTATTTGAAATGGATGGATTTTCCGGATCCGGCCCGCGCGAGCGGGTCGGATTTTTACCCTGTACACGGGAAATTTATTTCGCTTATGCCATTTAATCGATTTGCCTTACACTGTGGTCTTTGAGGGCTGTTGCATATGGCGGACTGTTCTGTGAATAGTGCCGCCAACCCGTGAAATCAGCATCCTAAAGGAGGACAGGAATGGCATTGATCACCATGCGGCAATTGCTCGACCACGCAGCGGAAAACGATTACGCACTGCCGGCCTTCAACGTAAACAACCTGGAATATGTCCAGGCGGTCATGCGCGCTGCGGATGCGACGGACTCCCCGGTGATCCTGCAGGCCAGCCGCGGTGCGCGCTCCTATGCGGGCGATGCGTTCCTGCGTCACCTCATTCTGGGTGCGGCCGAAGAATATCCGCACATTCCGGTCTGCCTGCATCTCGACCACGGCGACCAGCCTTCGACCTGCATTTCGGCCATCACCAACGGCTTCACCTCCGTCATGATGGACGGTTCGCTGCTCGCTGACGGCAAGTCGATCGCCAGCTACGAATACAATGTCGACGTCACGGCGGAAGTCGTGAAGATCGCCCATGCGGCCGGCGTTTCGGTCGAAGGCGAGCTTGGCTGTCTCGGCAACCTGGAAACGGGCGCCGGCGAAAAGGAAGACGGCCACGGCTTCGAAGGCAAGCTGACGCGCGATGAATTGCTGACCGACCCGGACCAGGCGCTCGACTTCGTCTCCAAGACCGGCGTCGACGCGCTTGCCGTCGCCATCGGCACGAGCCATGGCGCCTATAAGTTCACCCGCGCGCCGGATGGCGACATCCTGTCGATCGAGACGATCGCCAAGATCAACAAGAAGCTGCCGAACACGCATCTCGTCATGCACGGTTCGTCGTCGGTTCCGCAGGATCTGCAGGACCTCTTCACCGCCTATGGCGGCGAGATGAAGCAGACCTGGGGCGTTCCGGTCGCCGAAATCCAGAAGGCGATCCCGCTCGGCGTGCGCAAGGTCAATATCGATACCGACCTGCGTCTCGCCATGACCGGCACCATCCGCAAGAACTTTAAGGAAAAGCCCGACAATTTCGACCCGCGCACCTATCTGAAGCCGGCCACCGCCCGCATGCAGGACGTTTGCCGCGAGCGTTTCGAAGCCTTCCGCACCGCCGGTAAGGCCTCCAGTATCCGCACCAAGCGCCTGCCCGACATGGCGAAGTTCTACGCCACGAAGTGAAGGTGATTGCAGATTGTTCCACGCCCTTCCGTTCCTGCCGGGAGGGCGTTTCCGTTTTAGAGCGTCGTTCACGTATAGCGGCGAATATTTTTATTGATAAATAGATCATTCATCACGGATTGTGCGTGCGCACCCTTGCCGCCTCATCATCCTGCTCTTAAAGATTTCACATCCCCGATGGACGGAATGTCGTGGCCGCGGCCCGACTTGTGAGGATGAAATGAGCGTAGAGCAGGCCCTGACGATCGGCGACCTTAAAGAGCAGGCACGTCGTCGCGTGCCAAAAATGTTCTTCGAATATGCGGATTCGGGCGCCTGGACCGAAGGCACCTACCGCGCCAATGAAGAGGACTTCCACAAGATCAAGCTGCGCCAGCGTGTGCTCGTCGACATGACCAACCGGTCGCTGGCCAGCGAGATGATCGGCGAGAAGGTTTCGATGCCGGTCGCCATTGCGCCGACCGGCTTCACCGGCATGCAGCATGCCGATGGCGAAATGCTGGCCGCCCAGGCGGCCGAGGAATTCGGCGTGCCCTTCACGCTCTCGACGATGAGCATCTGCTCGATAGAGGATGTGCGCTCCGTCACGTCGAAACCCTTCTGGTTCCAGCTCTATGTGATGCAGGACCGGGATTTCGTTCTCAACCTCATCGACCGCGCCAAGGCCGCCGGCTGCTCCGCGCTGGTTTTGACGCTCGACCTGCAGATTCTCGGCCAGCGCCACAAGGACCTGCGCAACGGCCTGTCCGCCCCGCCGCGCTTCACGCCGAAACATCTCTGGCAAATGGCGACGCGGCCTTTCTGGTGCCTCGACATGCTCGGCACCAAGCGCCGCACGTTCGGCAATATCGTCGGTCACGCCAAAGGGGTCGGCGACCTTTCCTCGCTCTCCTCCTGGACCTCGGAACAGTTCGACCCACAGCTGTCCTGGAAGGATATTGCGTGGATCCGTGAGCGCTGGGGCGGCAAGCTCATTCTCAAGGGTATCCTTGACGAGGAGGACGCGCGCATGTCGCTCGACAGCGGCGCGGACGCGATCATCGTCTCCAACCACGGCGGCCGTCAACTCGACGGTGCCGCCTCCTCGATCAGCATGCTGCCGCGCATCGTCGATGCCGTCGGCGACCGGATGGAAGTGCATCTCGATGGCGGTATCCGCTCCGGCCAGGACGTGCTGAAGGCGCTGTGCTACGGTGCTAAGGGCACCTATATCGGCCGCCCCTTCCTCTATGGCCTCGGCGCCGGCGGCAAGGCCGGCGTGCGCCGCACGCTCGAAATCATCCGCAAGGAACTCGACATCACCCTGGCGCTCTGCGGCGAGCGCGACGTAAAGAACCTGTCGCGTAACAACCTGCTGAAGGACGTTTGAGACGGGCTGGCGATGCCGGGCGCTTCATGCCAGAATGCGGCATGGACAAGCGAAACGACATATCCGATGACCTCGACCGTCGCATCGATGCGCTTGCCGCGCGGTCGTCCTTGACGCGCGGCCAGATCATTGAAGATGCACTCGCGCATGGCCGGTCGCTCGCCTGGCAGGAAAAGTGGATCGAGGGCGTCGAGGCCGGGCTTGCGGATGCGGACCGGGGCGATTTCGCTGCTGAGGAAGAGATTGCCGCCGTCCTCAACAGATACGCATCGCGCTGATTGCCGATGACGCCCGTCGTCTGGACCCGCCGTTATCTCCGCGAATTGCAGGCAATCGGCGACTATATTGCTGAACGCAATTCCGCTGCCGCCGGCAAAGTCGTTGCGAATATCCATGGGCGCACGGAACGGCTGCTATCAGGCAATCCCTTTATTGGCCGCATCGGGGAGATCGAGGGAACCCGGGAACTTGTGGTGCCTGGTACGCCCTATATCGTAGCGTATCGTGTCATCGATACGCGTGTCGAAGTGCTCTTCGTGCAGCATGGTGCGCGCGAGTGGCCTGATACGTTCTGATTGTCAGGCGCCCTCAAACCCCTGCAGCACATTCACCGCATTGACGCCCAGCGCCTCGACGGCATAGCCGCCTTCCATCACGAAGAGCGTCGGCAGGCCGAAATCGGCGATGCGGCGGCCGATCGCCAGGAAGTGCTCGCTCTCCAGCTTGAACTGGGAGATCGGGTCGTCCTTGAACGTGTCGACGCCCAGCGAGATGACGAGTGCGGTTGGCGCGTAGGCGCGGATCTTTTCGTGGGCGTCCTCGAAGGCGGCCTGCCATTCGCTCCAGGGCGTACCTGAGGGTAGCGGGTAGTTGAGGTTATAGCCTGCGCCCTTGCCGGCACCGTGTTCGCGGGCATAGCCGAGATGGAAGGGGAACTCGAAATCCGGGTCGCCGTGCAGGCTGGCCAAGAGCACGTCGTCGCGGTCGTAGAAAATTTCCTGCGTGCCGTTGCCGTGGTGGTAATCGACGTCGAAGATCGCGACGCGGGCGTGACCGTTGTCGAGGAAGCGCTGGGCGGCGATGGCGGCATTGTTGAGGTAGCAATAGCCGCCAAAGAAATCGCGGCCCGCGTGATGGCCTGGCGGGCGGCAGAGCGAGAAGGCGGCGCGCTCGCCCGAAAGCACGGCGTCCGCGCCGGCAAGCGCCGTGTCGGCGGCGCGTTTGGCGGCCTGCCACGTTGTCTGCGTGATCGAACCGGCCATGTCAAAGGAATAGTAGGAGAGGCGTGCGTCGAGCCCGGAGGGTGGGGCGTCTATCATCGGCATCGAGCGGTGGCGCCAGCTATAGGGCCAGACCTCGCCGTCACGCCCGGTCGCGCGCCATTCGGCGAAGACGCTTTCCAGGAAATCCAGGTAGTCAGGCGTGTGGATGCGCTCGATCGCGGCGCGATCGTAGGAAGCCGGCTCGATCACCGGACCGAGACCGACGTCCTTTACGCGCTTCAGCACGATTTCGGCGCGCACCGGCTTTTCGAAGGTTTCGACGATGCGGCCGAAGGAAAGCTCCATGCCGCTGTGATGCAGGTGGTGATCGGCGGTATAGAAGGTTTTCATGGTCAGACGATCTCACCGTAGAGCGTGCGTTCCAACGCGGTCACCTCGCTGGCGAAGCGGCGGTATTCCGCGCGCTTGAGGGCGAGGAAGACGTGATGCAGCTTCTCGCCGAGCGCTTCCTTGAGGAAGGCGGAGCGGGTTGCCGTCTCGATGGCGCCGCGCCAGTCGGGCGGCAGGTCGTCGCCCGAGGCCTCGGCATAGGCCGTGGTCTCCGGGCCGGGATCGGCCTTGGCGAGGAGGCCCTTGCGCATGCCGGCCAGCACGGTTGCGCCGACGAGATAGGGGTTGGAATCGATGCCGGCGGCGCGCTGTTCGAGATGCCGGCCACCAGGCGAGCCGGCGGGGACACGTACGGCGACGCTGCGGTTGTTGGTGCCCCAGGTCGGCGTGGTCGGCGCGTAGCTCTGCGCAGAGAAGCGGCGCCAGGAATTGAAATGCGGTGCGAAGACCAGCATGGACTCGTGCATGGTTTCGAGCAGGCCCGCGATGGCCTGTTTCAGGAGCGGCGACAGCGCTTCGCCCTGGTCCGCGAAGAGGTTGTTGCCTGTACCATCGGCAAGGCTCGCATGGACATGCATGCCGGAACCGGCGCGGCCGGCGAAGGGCTTGGCCATGAAACAGGCCATCATGCCATGGCGCACGGCGAGCGCCCGCATGAGGCGCTTCAGCATGGCGATGTCATCCGCAGCTCGCAACGCACTGCCATGGCGCAGGGTCAGCTCGAACTGGCCCTGGGCATATTCCGAAATCATCGTCTCGACAGGCAGGCCCTGTGCCTCCGCGCCGCGATAGACGGCGTCGATGAAGGGTTCCAGCCGGTCGAGTTCGGTGACACCATAGACCTGGATGCCGTCAGGCCTTTCGCCCGAGAGCGGCAGGCGCAGCGGCTGGAAATTTCCATCGGCGGTGCGTTCGCGGTCGAGCAGGTAGAATTCCAGCTCATAGGCAAGAACCGGGTGGAAACCATCGGTTTCCAGCAGCTGCACCTGACGCGCCAGCGCATGGCGCGGATCGGCCGCCATCGGCGTGCCGTCGAGTTCGAAAAGCGCGAGGCGGACTTCGCCGCGCGGCGGCGAGGTCCAGGGCAGGGGAACCAGCGAACCCGGTATCGGCCAAGCGCGGCGGTCGGCATCGCCATCCGCCCAGACGAGGCCGGTTTCCTCGACATCCTCGCCGGTTACGTCGAGACCGAGAATGGAGCCGGGCAGATGCCGGCCGGAGCGGAAGATCGGCAGAAGCTCATGCCGGCGGATGATCTTTCCGCGGGCGATGCCGTTGAGGTCGATCAGCACGAGATCGAAGGATGTGATCTCCGGATGTGCGGCAAGGAAGGCCTCGGCTTCGGCAATGTCGGCGGCCTGCGGCGGGCGGGTGGCGAGGTCACGGCTCACGCGGCGGCCCTCCGTTCCGCGAGGCGGCCGATGACGGTCGCGAAGGCATTGACGAGCCCGTCCGCCTGGTCTTCCGAAAGGGCGGGGCTGACCAGCACCATGTTGTGGAACGGCGTCAGGAGATAGCCGAGGTTCAGCATGGAGAGGTGCAGCGCGGCCTCGATGACATCGGAGGCGGCGGCGCGGGCCTCTGCAGCGTTGGTGACCGGAACGGGCGAGAAGACGACCTCCAACCGCGCGCCGACGCGCGAAACGGTCCAGTCGAGACCGGCGGCAGCAATCGCGGCCTTGAAACCCGCTTCAATGCGATCGGCATTGGCCTGCATCTTGCGATAGGCGTCCTCGGTCATGACATGTTCGAGGCAGGCGCGCAGGCAGGCGAGCTGCAGCGCGCTGCCGGACAGCGTCGTGCCGATGCCGGAATGGCCATGGCCGCTTTGCTCACGGCGGATGACATGCAGCTTGTCGGAAATCGCCTGGGTCATGCCCCAGACGCTGACGGGCACCCCGCCGCCGATCGGCTTGCCCATGACGACGAGGTCGGGCTCCAGCCCATGCACCATCGAATAGCCGCCAAGGCCGGTGGAGATCGTATGCGTCTCATCGATCAAAAGCAGCGTGCCGGCGGCGCGGGTCAGGCGGCGCAGCGCGTCGTGGAAGCCGGGGGCGGGCGGGATCATGCCGCAATTGGTCATGACCGGTTCGGCGAGCACGCAGGCAATGTCGTGTGCGGCAAGCGCCTTTTCCAGCGCGGCTTCGTCGTTGAAGGGAATGGAGACGGTGAGCTCTCCGAGGTCGCGCACCTGGCCGAGCAGGTTGCGGCGCGAAATGGTCTTGCCGTCGACGAGGTCGACCAGCGTATCATCCACGGCGCCATGGTAGCAGCCGTCGAAGACCAGGAGCTTGGCGCGGCCGGTGACGGCGCGGGCGACGCGAATGGCGAAACGGTTGGCATCGCTGGCGGTTGCCCCCAACTGCCAGCGCGGCAGGCCGAAGCGCTCGACCAACAGGCGGCCCACGATCTGCGCATCCGAGGAGGGCAGCATGGTGGTCAGGCCGCGCGTGCCGGCGTTCTTCAGCGCTTCGAGCACGGGTGCCGGCCCGTGGCCGAACATGGCGCCGGTATCGCCAAGGCAGACATCGACGATGCGGTTGCCGTCGAGATCAACGAGTTCCACGCCGCTGGCCTGATCCACGACGAGCGGGAAGGGGGTCGGCCAGTCGAGCATCCAGTGCTGCGGTACCCCGTCGAAGAAGCCGGATGTCGCCTCGTCATGCGCCGCCGCGCAACGCGGCCGCTTCGCGCGAAAAACTTCCGCTTCCGCCTCGACAAGCGCGTGGGCACGCGCCTCCAGGTTCGCCCTCTCCATCCCGATCTCCAGCTGGTTCACTCAAGAAATGTGATCACATATTGTTTGATGTGATGCCAGCTGTCAAACGGCAAGATGCTTACAGGGACCCGACGATGCGCAGCCAGTCATGTACCGACGCGGCGGTCTGCCGTTCGGTGGCGGTCAGCGCGCGCGGACCGCGATCGCCCGTCTCGCGCACCTCGCTCGGGCTCATGCCGAACTGGTGGCGGAAAGCGCGGGAGAAGGCGGAAATGTCAGGAAAACCGCAGGCATAGGCGACCTCGCCCACCGTGCGCTTGCCGTCATTCGTCAACAGGTCGAAGGCCGCGCGCAGGCGGCGTGTGCGGATATAGTCCGTCACGCCGCCAACCGGTTCGAAAAGCCGGTAGAGCGTGGCGCGCGACAGGCCGAACATCTTGCAGAGATGGTCCGGACCGAGATCCTGCCGGGCCATGTTCTGCTCGATATAGCGGCGGACCTCCATAATGACGGCGCCCCGCACGGTGGGGGCGGGCTGGCTGCGGTTGCTGACCTGCTGCCCGACCAGGTTGGTGACGAGGTCTGCCGTCGCGGCGACGATCGCCGGTGCCTCGGCCTGGGTGATGTCGGAGAGATCGTCGAAGAGCGCGCGGAGATGGCTGCCGATCAGGCGTGCCGTGCTGGTCGAGCGTTTCAGGACGAGACCGTGCAGCGCGTCGTTCTGCACGTCCTTGCTGAACAGCATGTGGCGCGGCAGCACGAGTGTCAGGTTGCGGCAGTGCCGCGTCTCCGCCTGCATGGGCCGCGACAGGTCGAAAAGCGAGATGTCGCCGGCTTCGACCAGGATCGTCTCGCCGTTGACGGTGCGCAGGTCGCTACCGTCGAGTGTCGCCTGCACGAAAATCAGATCGAGCCCGGTGCGGGCGATCCGGCGCATGTCGCGCGAGAATGTGTAGGTCGTGCCGGTCATGTCGGCGGCGAAGAACAGGGCCGGACCCATAAAATAGGTCGAAAGTTCGGCATGGAAATCGTCCAGCCTTTCGGGCGTCAGCAAGGTCGTGCGAAACACCGGATCGAGGGTTTCGGCAAACAACTGGCTTGCCCTACGTACATCCGCGCCAGCCTTAGCGGTAACGGAGTTGGAGGGCAGCTTGTCGGCAGGACTCATTGCGACTCACGATTGTTGACTGCGGGTATACACCCCTCAAGTCCGCAAAGCGGACGAAGGTTCCTGAAAAGGCAAAAGGCTACGGGATTTAAATGGTTTGGCACTGCGTATCATTCTTTTGTCGCCACGTCTCATATCGTGTCGTCTGACAATTGCCACGATTGACAGGTCGCGCCCACTCGAAGCCCATGGAAAATAATGGGTCTATTTCAGACCTGCGGGCGCGCCGAAATGGAACATCGCGCCGGTTCGCATTGGGGAACAGGCATGGACCAGGTCACATTCGAGGATTGCTCGGTCGCGTTTCGCGTGCCGGCCTATCGATTCCTGAGCGCGCCCGGCTTTGCCGAAGCCCGCGACGGGCTGATTGCCGGCAAGCTGGCGCTTTATGAGGGAAATCATCTCTTCAACCGGCTGATCCTCGAGGAGGGGCGGTTTTTGTGCTACCTCGCAGTGCTGGCGATCCATGCCAGACAGGACATCACGCAGCCCGCTACCTGGCTGACGCTCGGCCGGCTTCAGCGGGAAGTGACGGACCTCGGCATCGCCAGCCGCAACCGCGTCGAGGCGCAGGTCTCGTGCCTGCGCAAATATGGTTTTCTTTCCCAGCAGCCCCATGCGTCCGACCGGCGCGTCCGCCTGCTCGTGCCGAGCAACGCGCTTCTCGCGCGTGATGCCAGGGTGCTCGGCCTGCTCATGGAGGGGCTGTCGTCATTCGGTCTTTCGCCCACCGAAGGGCGCAAGGGAACGCCGGATGCGGCGCTGCACAAGGGGATGCGCCGCGCGACGCTCGCGCATCTGCCCGATATCAGCCGCCTCATCCGCCGGCATCTGCCGCTCGCGCCGTTTTTTGCGCATGACTGCGGCTATATGATCATGCTGCTCATCCTGCGCGGTGCGCAGGAAAATGACGGTTTTGTCGTGACGACCGGCTATCAGCGGCTGGCGACGCAGACGGGCGTTTCGCGCACCCATGTGCGCCGGATCGTCGAGGCGGCGCGCGATGGCGGGCTTGTCGAGACTGATGCGCGTGGCGGCCATGATATCAAGCTGACGCCGCTGATGTGGCATGCGGCCGATCGTTGGTTTGCCGACCAGTTCGCGCTGACCGATCTCCTGCTGCGCGAGGCGTTGGATTAAGCGGCGGCGCCGGCCGCGGCGAGCACGATCGCAAGGCCGATATGCGTGAGATGATGCAGGCTCTGGTCGAGGCCAAACAGCCACCAGAAGGCTGTCTGGCGCGGCGTCAGCGCGCTTCGGCGCGTTGAAATGCTTTTGAGGCGATCGATGACGCCATGGATCAGCATGTCGGCGAGGCCGAGCCAGGCCAGCGGCGGCGCGACGATGAGAAAAAGCGCCGCAGTCATCGCGCCATGCACGCCGGCATGGGCGGCCAGCGGCAGGAGCCAGCCCTTCGGCCGGTCCTTGCCCGCCGCCATCCAGTCGGTCTGCATCAGAAAATCCGCCAGGAAATGCTTGATGAGGAACGCCACCGAGGCGGCGGCGATCCAGACGGTCGAGATCTGCTCCGGTATGTCGATCATGTCTCTCCCGACCAGCCTTGCGGCAGAAGAGGCGGCCTAGCGGCCACCTGCTTCGATGATGCCCTTGGTCACACTGCCCGTTGCCGGATAGAGCGGGATCAGGCAGGCTTGGAGCGCATGATAGATGTCGCCCTTGCCGGCGAAAAGGGTGTAGCTCGGCACGAGATCTTCCGTCAGTTCTTCATGCCAGCCGCCGCGGTCCTGATCCAGAAAATGGCGGGAAATGCCGTCCCAGATCTTGCGATACCAGGTCTCGTGGAAATCGCTCGGCAGATGTTCGGCAAGGAACGCCGCCGCACCGACGCCCTCGGCCATCGGCCACCACAGCTTGTTGCGCTTTGCGGGTTCGTCGTTCCAGTCGAGCGTATAGAAGAAGCCGCCCTTCTCCTTGTCCCAGCCGAGCGCGATGGACTGCGCGAAGAGTGCCTTGGCGGCCTCCGGCATCCAGTCGTGCTTCTTGCCGCCCAGCGCGTAGAGTTGGAGGATGAGACGGGCCCATTCTAGCCAGTGGCCGGGCGTGGTGCCGGACGGGCGGAACATCTCGTTGCCGCGATAATCCTTGTCGAGCACCCAGTTCTCGTCGAAATGCTCGGGCACGCGGAAACCGTTTTCGCCCGCGCGGCGGCGGATGACGAGATCGGCGATGCTTGTCGCCTTGTCGAGATAGCTTTTCTCGCCGGTTGCCTCGAAGGCGGCCATCAGGGCTTCGGTCAGATGCATGTTGGAGTTCTGGCCGCGATAGCCGGGGACCGGCGACCAGTCGGCCTCGAATTCCTCGGCGATGGCGCCGTGCTCCTCTTCCCAGAAGCGGTTTTCCAGCACCTCGGTAACGTCGGCGATCATGCGGTCGGCATCCGGATGGCCGGCGAGCTTGGCGCTGGAAGAGGCCAGAAGCACGAAGGCGTGGCCGTAGCCCTGCTTGCTCGCATCGAGCAGGCCGGAATTGTCGAGCGACCAGTGATAGCCGCCGCGCTCATGGTCGCGGTGCTTTTCCCAGAGGTACTTCATGCCGTGATCGACGATATCGTCGGAGCCGGGCCGGCCGAGCAGGCTGCCGATGGCAAAGCAATGCACCATGCGTGCGGTGGAATGGATGCCGCGGATCGGATTGCCGGCGTTGAGCGGTCGTCCCTCGACGTCGAGTTCGTGGAAGCCGCCGAGCGGATTGAAGGCCCGGTTCTGGAAGAAATCGAACAGGCGGTTCGCTTCCCGCCAGAGCCATTGACGATGGTAGTCGCGCTTGCGCCAGGCCGTGCCAAGGTGTCCCATGATGCGTTCTCCTTTTTGTCGGTCCGCATTGTCGTTTCCCATGCCGGGGCCAAGCCGGAGCGCGGGGGGATTTGCCGTGGCGTGAGAGATCACGCACGGCCCGCAACACTCATGATGACGGCTGGCCTTCGACAGGTGGGGAGCGTTTTATGGCCCAGAACGCATGGCGTCGCAACCCGCGAAGGACAAAGCGCCCGCCGGCTTGCGCGCAAGGACGATCTCGGAAATGCGGCGCAGCATTTTTGCACGCTTCCGGCCGGGGCGTGGTGCACGGTCTCTTTCGGCGGCGGGTGCGACTACCTCGAACGTGCCACTCTTGACGGGCGACAGCAGGCCCTCCCGATGGAGAGCCGGTCACGCATTCCGGTCTCTCTGTCGGATCGGGCTCTCGCTCAGCACCCTGACGATTTCCTCCGCAGCGCGGGCAACGCCCGCTGCCTTGTGCATTTTCACCGCATTTGCCTTGAGGCGCTTGTGCATGGCCTGATCGCCGAGCAGGCCTTCGATGGCGGCCGTGAGGTCGGCATCGCTCCAGTCGTAGCGGTCGAGCCGCCGGCCGACTCCGGTTTCGGCGGCGCGGGCGGCATTGTCGTGACCGTCCCAGCAATAGGGCATGACGAGCGACGGCACGCCGTAATAGAGCGCCTCGCAGAAGGAATTGTTGCCGCCGTGATGGATGAACAGGCTCGCCTGCTCGACCACCGAGGGCTGCGGGAACCAGCTGTCGATGAAGACATTGTCGGGCACGTCGCGATAGTCTTCGCGCCAGTGCCCGGCATTGACGAGGAAGCGATAGGGCAGCCTTGCGAAGGCGGCGATCATGCGCTTCGTCATCGCCACATCCATCGCGCCGAGCGAGCCGAAACTCGTCAGCACGAGGGGGGCATCGTTGTGGCTGGCGAAACGCGGCGGCGTATAGGGCGCCTCGTGACGCACGCAGCCATCGAGGAAAACGACGTTTTGTGGATCGAGCGGCGCGCGGCGCACATGGCGGATGATTTCCGGCGCGAGCAGCAGGTTTAGCCAGGGCGACAGATCGAGGAACGTTGGAGCTGTGGGCGCCTTGAGGCCACATTCGGCGAGGAAGGCGGAAAAGCGCCGGTGGGCGGGGGCGACGGTCTTCTCGTAGCGAGCGGCAAAGACGGCCCAGGCCGCGCGCTCGTTGTCGCCGCAGCCGGAGAGATAGGGCGGGATGGTCTCGTCGGGAATTTCCGTCTCGGCGCAGGAGACGACACGGATCCAGGGCACGCCGGCATTGGCGATTGCCGGGAACATCACGACGTTGTCGAGCACGATCGCATCCGGCTTCAACCGGGCGAGAAGCTTTCGCAGCGGCTCCTCCACGCGCATCGCGGTATCGACGATCGCTTCCCAGGTTGGGCCGACATAACTTTCGAGCTGGTCGAGCGGTGTCTGACGGAAGGCATCCTGATGGCGCTCGATGAAATCCGTCCAGTCCGTCGGCGCGGCATCCGCTTCGGTCAGCTGATACTCGGCAAAGCCGTATTCGGCGAAGACGCCGGAAAAGCCGGGATGACAGAGGAAGACGGGGCGATGGCCCATACGCCGCAATTCCTGGGCGATGCCGACGCAGTTGAGCGCGGCGCCGTAGCTCGCTTCCGGGAAGAGGGCGATGGTCTTTGCTGGCGCCATGGAGGACTAACGCACGACAAGCTTGAAGGCGGGGGGGACGCCGCGGCCAGCGAGCCGGGGGCGCTGCGATTGGGAAAGCTGTATATGCACACGCATCAGATCGGCGGCAAGCTCCATCTGGCCGCGTTCGATCTGCTCGAGGATCTGGATATGTTCGAGGTTGGACTGCATCAGCCTGTAGGCATTGACATGGCCGGCCGACGGGCTGGCGCGGCGGCGGCGATGGTGGTTGGCGAGCGCTTCCGCCATGAAGGGATTGCCGCAGGAGCGGGCGATCAGCAGGTGGAAATCGTAGTCCGTCCGGTCGAAGAGCTTGCGGTCGAAATTGGTCTCGTTCATGCTGCGCAGGATCAGCATGGACTGGCGCACCGCCGTCATTGCCGGCATGTCGCGCTTGAAATCCGGCAAAGTCAGCGCCAGCGGCTCGGTCGCGAGACGGAACTCGTAGCTTTTCGCCGCCGCATCGCCGCTGATCGCGAAGTGCTTCAGCAGCCATTGCTGGCCCGCGCCGCGTTCGGCGAGGTTTTCCTCCGCCAGTTTCATCAGAGCATTTTGTACCGTCTGGCGTGAGACGTCATAGCGCCGCTGAAGCGCGGCGATGGTCTGGTTTTCGGCAATGCGTCCGGCGGCGAGGTCGCGCAGGATCGCGGCATAGATCTCGCTGTCGCTGTCTCCGTCCGCGATGTCTTCGAGCCGCGCCGTCGCGGCCGGATCGACCGCCAGGAGATAACCGCCCTCGCTATCCGAGGTTACCATGTCGCGCTCGGCAAGTATCTGCAAAGCCTTGCGGATCGGCGTTCTTGAAACCTTGCAGAGCGAAGCCAGCGCCTGCTCGGCCAGCCGCTCCCCTGGTGCCATGCCGCGCTCGCCTGCGACATCCAGTATTTTTTGCGCCAATTCGACATGGCGGAAATTGGGGCGTTTCGGCTCGGGGGTCATTGTTCGCATCTGCCTTCCATTGCCGTGCATGCTGCCCTTTGAGCCGTGGTTTCGCAAGTCTGGAAATACGCGGGCTACAAAAATGCATTTGGCCTATTGACGTATTTTTTTTCTAAATAATACTGCCTGCCGACAGGGGATGAGACCGGAGAACCGGCGCGCCCGTCGAAGAGGTTGGAACAACGTAAAACAAGGGAGTCTTCCGTGACCGTGAAGAACCGACTGACTGCGACCTGCGCGGCCGCGGCGCTGGCTGCCGCATGCCTTGCGGCGGGTACGGCATCCGCCGCCGATCTCGTCATCTCGAACTGGGCCGGCTACATGGCGCCCGATATCGCGGAGCAGTTCAAGGCTGCGACGGGGCTGGAAATCGAGGTGGTCAACCATGCCACCAACGAGGAGGTCATGGGCAAGCTGATGGCGAGCGGCGGCAAGGGCTATGACGTCGTCTTCGTTTCCTCGCCCTTCGCCGAAATCCTGAACGGGCAGGGGCTCGCCGCACCGATCGACAAGGCCGCCGTGCCGAACCTTGCCAATCTCTACCCGGAGGCGACGACGCTCGCCTACGATCCCGGCAACACTTTCTCGGTGCCCTATACCTGGGGCACGACGGGGCTTTGCTATCGCTCCGATCTCGTCAAGGATACGCCGGACAGCTGGCTGAACCTGCTCCAGCCGGCCGATGCCATCAAGGGCAAGACGACCATGCTGGCGACCGACCGCTGGCTGATGGCGGCGGGCGAACTCGCCAAGGGCTATTCGGTCAACGAGAAGGATCCGGCCAAGCTCGAGGAGGTGAAAAACCTGCTCATCGAGGCGAAGAAAACCCTGCTCGCCTATGACGACACGACCTTCTATTCCAAGCTCGTTTCCGGCGAGGCATCGCTGGTGCATGCCTGGGACGGCTGGTGCAATTACGGCATCACCGAGAACAAGGACATCAAGTTCGTCGTGCCGAAGGAAGGCTCCGACCTCTGGATCGACACGATAGTGGTCCTGAAAAGCTCGGAGAAGCAGGACGCGGCGATGAAGTTCATCAACTTCATCCTCGATGCCAAGAACCACGCCTGGGCCGCGCAGAACATCCTCTACAAAGTGCCGAACAAGGCCGCGATGGAGAGCCTCGACAAGGCGTTGATCGAGCAGTACCCGACC
>NZ_JBLZPH010000132.1:41494-63779 GCF_049199205.1 Shinella sp. M31
GGCGATTTCTTCCTGATATCCATTCATGCGCGATGCCGTGAGGGCATTGCGGGAGCGAAGCCTTGTCCTTCAATGCCACCAGACCGAACCTGCTCGCCGCGCCCGGCGTCGCCTGGCTCGTCGCCTTCATGGTGGTGCCATGCGTGCTGGTGCTGAGCTATGCCTTCTTCCAGCGCGGCGTCTGGGGCGGGGTGGAATATACCTTCACGCTGGAGAATTTCGCCCGCGTTCTCGACCCGCTCTACGCGAAGATTTTCCTCAATTCCGCGCGCATCGCGCTGACGGCGACGGTGGTGGCGATCCTCATCGCCTATCCCGCGGCCTACGCGATTTCCCGTGCGCCAAGGATGTCGCAGCCGATCCTGCTGTTCTTTGCGGTGCTGCCCTTCTGGAGCAATTACCTGATCCGCACTTACGCCTGGATCGTGCTGTTGAACCGCGAGGGCCTGATCAACAACCTGCTGCGCTGGCTCGGCTATAGCGGCGAGCCGCTGTCGATGCTCTACACCGAGAGCGCCGTCATCACCGGCCTCGTCTATAACTATCTGCCCTTCGTCATTCTCGCGATCTATTCCACGCTTTCGCGGCTGAACCCGGAGCTGATGGAAGCCTCGCGCGATCTCGGCGCCGGTCCCATCCGCACCTTCCTGCGCGTCACGCTGCCGCTCACCCTGCCGGGCGTCGCGGCCGGTGGGGTCTTCGTCTTCGTGCTTTCCATCGGCAATTTCGTGACACCCGCGCTGCTCGGCGGCGGGCGGTTCCAGATGGTCGGCAACCTCGTCTACGACCAGTTCCTGACGGCGAACGACTGGCCCTTCGGCGCCGCGCTGGGTGCTGCGCTGATCCTCACCATGATCGTGCTGCTTCTCCTGCAAGCGCGCGCCACGGCGCATGCCATCGGCGAGCGCAAAGGGGAGGCGGCGCAATGAACGCCTCGTTTTCCGGCAAGCTGCCGGGCCGCATCGTGCTGCTTCTGGTCTTCGGCTTCCTCTACCTGCCGATCGCCGTACTGGTGCTGCTCTCCTTCAACGGCAGCGGCCTGCCGACCTCCTGGTCCGGCTTTTCCATCCGCTGGTACGGCGCGCTGCTGGCCAACACCGACATCCTGCGCGCCGCCGGCAACACGCTCATCGTCGCGGTCTTCGCCACCGTCATCTCCACCGTGCTCGGCACGTTGCTGGCGCTCGGCATGGAGACGCGGCGCCGCAAGAGCAACGGGCTGGAAGCGCTCGCCTTCGCGCCGATGGTCATTCCCGATATCGTGTTGGCCGTCGCGCTGCTCACCTTCTTCTCGCGGCTGGGGCTGGCGATGGGCCTGCACACCATCGTCATCAGCCATGTCATCTTCGACCTCGCCTTTGTCTGCTCGGTCGTCAGGGCGCGGCTCAAGCATTTCGATTTTTCCATCGTCGAGGCTTCGCGCGATCTCGGTGCCTCCGGCTGGGCGACCTTCTGGCGCGTCACCTTCCCGGTGCTGCTGCCGTCGATCGTCGCGGGCGCGCTGCTCGCCTTCACGCTCTCGGTGGACGAGTTCATCATCGCCTTCTTCACGGCGGGCGCCGGGCGCTCGTCCATCACTCTTCCCATGCAGATCTATTCGATGATCCGCTTCGGCATCACGCCCGAGGTCAATGCGCTCGCCACCATCGTCATGGGCGTCAGCGCGACGGCGCTTTTGATCTCGCAATGGCTCAACAGAGAACAGCAGGTCCCATGAACGCATCCAGCAATCCGATCCTGCGCATCGAAGGCGTCGGCAAGGCGTTCGGGCCGGTGACGGCGGTCGACAATGTGACGCTCGACATCAGAGAGAACGAGTTCTTCGCGCTGCTCGGCCCTTCCGGCTGCGGCAAGACCACGCTTCTGCGCATGCTCGCCGGCTTCGAGAGCCCGAATGCTGGCCGCATCCTGCTGGAAGGCAAGGACATCTCGCCGCTGCCGCCGGAAAAGCGGCCGCTCAACCTGATGTTCCAGTCCTATGCGCTCTTTCCGCATATGACGGTCCGTCAGAACCTGTCCTACGGCCTCGAAATGGAGCGGCTCGACAGGGCCGAGATCCGCCGCCGGGTCGACGAGACCCTGGCGACGACGGACCTCACGCAATTCGCCGACCGCAAGCCCGAGCAGCTCTCCGGCGGCCAGAAACAACGCGTGGCGCTTGCCCGCGCACTGGTGAAGCGGCCGAAGGTGCTGCTGCTCGACGAGCCGCTGGGCGCGCTCGACAAGAAGCTGCGCGAAAAGATGCAGCTCGAGCTGAAGCGCATGCAGCATGAGGCCGGCATCACCTTCATCATCGTCACGCACGATCAGGAAGAAGCGCTGGTCATGGCCGACCGCATGGCGATCCTCAGGGGTGGCCGCCTCTTGCAGGTCGGTGCGCCGGAAGAGGTCTATGAGCGCCCGGCCGACCGCTTCGTCGCCAATTTCATCGGCGTGATGAATTTCATCGAGGGCACGGTCGGCACGGACGGTCTTTTCCGTGCGGAAGGCCTTGAGGTGAAGGCAACGGGCAATGCCGGCCCGGCGACGCTTGCCGTGCGCCCAGAAAATATCGTCATCGGCCCGCCCGGCGACCTGCCGGTATCCGGCGCCGTGGTCAATATCGCCTATCACGGCCTCGACCGGGTGCTGCATGTCAAGACAACCGCGACGGCCACGCCGCTTCAGGTCCGTATTCCCGCGAGCGGGGCGGGCAACTGGAGGATCGGCGATGCGCTGAGCCTCAAGATCGATCCGGCGAAATGCCGGCTCTTCCAAGAATAAAGAGGGGAACACTATGTCCAAGACCATCGCATTCTTCCCGGAAGCGGCCTTCGGCCCGGCGCTGAATTCCGTCGGCATCGCCCAGGCCGTCGAAGCGCTCGGCCACAAGGCCGTCTTCCTCTCCGACCCCGGTTTCGTCTCGGTCTATGAGGGCTATGGTTTCGAGGCCCATGCGGTGAACCTCTCCGAGCCGATGCCGCCCGAGCAGATGGCGAAGTTCTGGGAGGAGTTCATCAATGGCCACATCCCGAACTTCCGCAAATCGCCCTACGACCAGATCGACAACTATGTGAAGGACTGCTGGACGGCGATCGTCGACAGCGCCAAATGGGCGCAGAAGGACCTGCCGTCCGTGCTGGCGAAGATCAAGCCGGACCTCATCTGCGTCGACAACGTCATTCTCTTCCCGGCGATCAAGCAATATGGCACGCCCTGGGTGCGCATCATCTCCTGCTCGGAAAACGAGATCGAGGATCCGAAGATTCCGCCGCATCTTTCCGGCTGCGGCGAGAAGGATTTTGCCGGCCATGCCGCCTATCGCGATCACTTCAACGCCGTGATCAAGCCGATCCATGACGATTTCAATGCCTTCCTCGGCGAGAACGGCGAGGCGGCCTACCCAATCGGCCAGTTCTTCGAGGCCTCGCCCTTCATGAACCTGCTGCTCTATCCGGAGGCCGTGAAGTTCGACCGCGAACATCCGCTCGACCCGAAGCAATTCCAGTATCTCGAAGGCTGCGTGCGGAAGGAAAAGCCCTATGAGGTGCCAGCCTTTGCCGACAATAACGACAAGCCGCTGATCTACATCTCCTTCGGCTCGCTCGGGGCAGGGGATACGGACCTCCTGAAGCGCCTGATCACGACCATCGGCAAGCTGCCCTATCGGGCGCTGGTCAATGTTGGCGACTACAAAGACCAGTACGAGAACCTGCCGGGCAATGTCATCGTCGACAGCTGGTTCCCGCAGCCTTCGGTCATTCCGCAGGTCGACACGGCGATCCACCATGGTGGCAACAACTCCTTCACGGAGTGCCTCTATTTCGGCAAGCCGGCGATCATCATGCCCTATGTCTGGGACGGTCACGACAATGCGACGCGCGTCGACGAGACCGGCCACGGCTTCAAGATGCCGCGCTACGACTGGACGGATGCCGACCTCGCCGCAAAGCTCGAGGCCTGCGTCAACAATCCGACGATGAAGACGCGCCTTGCCGCGACGAGTGCCCATATGCAGGCCCGCAACGGCCCGAAGAAGGCCGCCGGCATTCTCGACGAACTCGTGAAGACGGGTGCCTACAATGGTTGAGACGACAAAGTCCTCGGCGCCGCATATCCATAACGCGACGACCTTCTCCGATCTCGTCGATTGGGGCGACCAGCCGGACAGCCAGGAGGGTCAGTCCCATTCCTCCGGCCGGCTGGTCTTCAAGGGGCCGAACAACCAGCCGGAATCCGGCATCTGGGTCTGCACGCCGGGCCGCTGGCGCCTGTCGATCCCGCGCGACGAATTCTGCCATTTCGTGGCGGGACGGGCGATCTATCGCTCGGACGAGGGCGAGGTGATCGAGGTCGAGGCCGGCACCGTCGTCATGTTCCCCGGCGGCTGGACCGGCGAATGCACCGTCATCGAGACCATGCGCAACATCTACATGCTGGTCTGACGCCAAAGACAAAGAAAGGAAACATCCCATGACCGCGACACCCCTGATGCGCAAGCCGCTGGAAGAAACCGACCTCAAGGATTGGGGCATCATCCCCACCATGATCGAGGGCGAGAGCCGCACCTCCGGCAAGGTCATCCACAAGGGCCCGAACGGCCAGTCCGAATGCGGCCTGTGGATCTGCACGCCCGGCAAATGGTTCTGCCATGTCACCAGCGACGAGTTCTGCCACTTCCTCGAAGGACGCTGCACCTATGTGCACGAAAGCGGCGAGGTGATCGAGATCACCCCCGACACCGCCGCCTTCTTCCCGAAGGACTGGAAGGGCGAATGCACTGTCCATGAGACGGTGAAGAAGGTCTACATGATCCGCTGACGCACGGCTTCTGCCCCTCATCCGCCTGCCGGCACCTTCTCCCCGCAGGCGGAGAGAAGGGACTTGCCGCAACCTCTCGTCTCCCTCGCCCCGCTTGCGGGGAGAGGGCGGGGTGAGGGGCAAACACCGGTCCGACCTGCAGAACGTCAAGGAAATATCGCCATGTTCAACCCCGCCGAACCCGTGTTCTACCGGCACCCGGCCTATCTCCCGAGCCGGGGCACGCGCCATCAGGTGATCGATCCCGCGACGCTCGCCACTGTCGGGGCCATCGCCGACACGACGCTGGAAGACATGGAGGCCGTGCTCGATGCCGCTGCTGCGGCGCAGCGCGACTGGAAACGGCTCGACGCGAAGACGCGGGCGGCGATCCTGCACCGCATCGCCAACCGCATCGAGGCGACGGACATGCGGCGCTGCGCGGAACTGATGTCGCGCGAGATGGGCAAACCCTATCCGGAGGCGATCGGCGAGGTGGCGAACTGCGCCGGTGCCTTCCGCTACTTCGCCGAAATGGCCCGAGACGAGGGCGGCAAGGTGGCGGGCACGACACAGGCCGGCTCCTTCCAGCATGCGCGCTACGAGGCGCTCGGCACGAGCGTGCACATCATGCCGTTCAATTTCCCGATCCTGCTGATGTGCTGGACGGTCGCGGCGTCGCTTGCCTCCGGCAATGCCTGCATCATAAAGCCCGCGCCGGCAACGACGCTCTCGACCCTGGCCTTCATGCCGGTTTTCGAGGCGCTGCCGGAAGGCCTGATCGCCTGCCTGCCGGGCGGCATCGAGCTTGGCAGCGCCTTGATCGCCTCGCCCAAAACCCATGCGGTCGCCTTCACCGGCTCCGTCGCCGCCGGCAAGGCGGTGGCCATGGCCGCCGCGGCACAGATGAAGCCCGCCGTCATCGAGGCGGGCGGCTCGGATCCGATGATCATCACGGCCCACGCGCCGCTGGATGTGGCCGCTGCCGGCGCCGTTACCGCCGCCTTCCACATGTCCGGCCAGGTTTGCACTTCGGCGGAACGGTTCTTCGTCGTCGATGCCGTGCATGACGCCTTCATAGAAAAGTTCGCCGCCGAGGCGCGGCGTCTGCGTATCGGCAACGGCCTCGGCCGTGCCGAGATCGGTCCGCTGGTCAGCGAAGCGGCGCGGGCCAAGGTCATCCGGCTGGTGGAGGACGCCAAGGCCAAGGGCGCGACGGTCGTGCTGGGCGGAAAGATCCCGGACAGCGAGCTGACGGGCTGGTTCTACGAGCCGACCATCCTCATCGACTGCACGCCCGATATGGCGATCTTGCGCGAGGAATGTTTCGGCCCGGTCGCCGCCGTCATGCGGGTGAAGGATTTCGACCAGGCGATCGAGCGGGCCAATGACAGCGAGTTCGGCCTCGGCGCTTCCGTCTTCACCACCTCGCTCGAAGAGGCGATGGAGGCGGCGGATCGGCTTGAAGCCGGCATGGTCTGGGTCAACAATCCGCTGATCGACAACGACGCGCTGCCGTTCGGCGGCTGGAAGAAATCCGGGCTCGGGCGGGAATTGTCGAAACTCGGCCTCGATGCCTTCCGCCGCTCGAAAATGGTCATCATCGACCATAAGCCGGTGATCCAGGGCTGGTGGTATCCCTATCCGGATGAGTGGTTCTATGAGGAGGGCGGGCGCAAGCACGTCTGACGGGTGGCGCCTGGAGCGTGGCGACGTGCGGTTCTTTTCTCCAAAATTGCCTTTTCGGCTGCAATCCGGGCTTTCAAACGCGAAACGTGGAAATTTCGTATCGCGACGCCTGCCGCATGACGGAACTATGAAACGCGAATTTACGACTGTGGCGAAAATGAGAATAAATACCCTACCAAACTTATAGGGATCCTATATAACTTCCTTTCAGAGAAAGAGGCGGGCATGACTGCGCGCCTCCGAAGGACCCGAAAACGGGCCTTCAAGAAGGGATGATGGCGAATGAGCAATGCGAAACTCGACGGCCGTTCCACCTATGGCGCACTTGGCGCCATCAATGATCGTCGTGCACGCCGTGCCGAGCGGCAGGTTCTCGTCAGCAACATCGCCGTCTTCGGCGCTTTTCTCTTCGTCAGCGCCGTCATTTTCGGCTTCGTCGGCTGATCGACCCTAATCCGGTTTAGCAAGCAACAGCGCCAGCCGGAGCGGCAGAGGCGCTCGCTACCGTTCCTTTTTCCGATGGCATCCGGTGGCTGAGACCGCGCGAATGATTTTTCGTCTGTCGGGCGAAACTGCGCCTGCGCTCTATATCTGCCGACCGGCAGCAGTGCTGCTCAAACCTTTCTCATTTTGCATTCAGTACGAACCGTGGCTGCCCGCAATACTGCCCGCCGCGTACAAAACCCGTTCCCCCGGACAAAATTTTGTCGCGGATGTGGAAGAGACGGGGTAGTTGATCGTCATAGTCGCAGTGCCGATACTGAAAGCCTTATCGATGTCCGACCTTTTGAAGCGTTTTGCCGGCTATTATCGGCCGCACCGTGGCCTGTTCGCGCTCGATTTCACGTCCGCCGTCGCGGCCGGCCTGCTGGAGCTCGCCTTCCCGGTTGCCGTGACGCTCTTCATCGACCGCCTCCTGCCGACCGGCCAGCTCGATGTGATCGCGCTTGCCGCCGTCGGCCTGTTTCTCATCTATCTCTTCAATGCCGGCTTGCAGGTCATCGTTACCTATTGGGGCCATATGCTGGGCGTGCGCATCGAGGCCGAGATGCGCCGCAAGGCGTTCGACCATCTGCAAAAGCTTTCCTTCGGTTACTTCGACAACCAGAAGACCGGCCATCTCGTCGCGCGGCTGACCAAGGATCTTGAGGAGATCGGCGAGGTCGCCCATCACGGGCCGGAAGACCTCTTCATCGCCATCATGACGCTGATCGGGGCCTTCATCCTGATGCTCTGGGTGCATGTACCGCTGGCGCTGATCACTGCCGTCATCGTGCCGCTGACGGCCTGGGTCACCACGCATTACGGCGCGCGCATGACCGCGACCTGGCACGCGCTTTATGGCCGCGTCGCCGATTTCAATGCCCGCATCGAGGAAAATGTCGGCGGTATCCGTGTCGTGCAGGCTTTCGCCAACGAGGATCACGAGCGAAAACTGTTTGCCGAGAGCAACAACAACTATCTCACGACCAAGATGCAGGCCTACAAAGTGATGGCGGCATCCGCCTCGCTGTCCTACCTCTCCATGCGTTTCGTACAGGTCGTCGTGATGCTGGCCGGCGCGTGGTTTGTGGTGCATGGCGAGCTTTCGGCCGGCGGTTTCGTCGGCTTCCTGCTGCTGATCAACGTGTTCTTCCGGCCGATCGACAAGATCAATTCGATCATCGAGACCTATCCGAAGGGCATTGCCGGCTTCGAGCGCTACACGAAGTTTCTCGATACCGAGCCCGATATCCGCGACCGCGCGGACGCAAAGGATGTGCGCCGTCTCAAAGGCGATATCGAATACCGCGACGTCGGCTTCGGCTATACCGCCGACAAGGCGGTGTTCCACGGACTGAACGTATCGATCAAGGCCGGCGAGACCATTGCCTTCGTCGGCCCCTCCGGTGCCGGCAAGACGACGATCTGCTCGCTCCTGCCGCGCTTCTACGAGATCACGGCGGGCACGATCGCCATCGATGGTATCGACATCAGGGACATGACGCTCCGGTCGCTGCGCTCCAATATCGGCATCGTGCAGCAGGACGTCTTCCTCTTTGCCGGTTCGGTGCGCGAAAACATCGCCTATGGCCGGCTCGATGCCACGGAAACGGAAATCCTCGATGCCGCCCGGCGCGCGCGCCTCGACGACGTGATCGCCAACCTCGCCGATGGGCTCGACACGATCATCGGCGAGCGCGGCGTGAAACTGTCGGGTGGCCAGAAACAGCGCCTCGCCATCGCGCGCATTTTCCTGAAGAATCCGCCGATCCTCATCCTCGACGAGGCGACGTCGGCGCTCGATACGGAGACGGAGCGGGCGATCCAGCAGTCGCTGGCCGAGCTTTCGGCGGGCCGCACGACGCTGGTCATCGCCCACCGCCTTGCCACCATTGCCAATGCCGACCGCATCCTCGTCGTCGACGATGGACGCATCGTCGAAAGCGGCAACCATGCCGATCTCATCGCGAGGAAGAACGGTCGCTACCGCAATCTCCAGGCCGCGCAGAGCGAAGGCGGATCGGTGCGTCCGTTCCAGCTCAAGGGATAGTCGCACAGCGTTCGCCGCTGCTGTTCTATTCGATATCCATCGCGCGCTTGTGTTCGGCGACCTCGGCGAGCAGCCAGTCCTGAAAGACGCTCGCGCCGGCCTTGTTGCCGACGCTGCGGCGCTGCTGGAGATAGTAGCCGGCCGGATAGGCATGGCGGGCGGCGAAGGGGGCGACGAGCTTGCCCTGTCGCAAAAGGTCTTCCGCCATGATCGTGTCGGCCAGCGCCACGCCGGCACCGTTCATCGCCTCGCGCATGATGAGCGTGCAGTCGTGTAGCGTGGAACTCGCCGGAATGCCGGCATCGGAAACGCCTTCCTGCTCCAGCCATTGTTTCCAGCGCGTCGTCTCGCATTCGTGGATGAGATGATGATGTACGAGATCGGCGGGGGAGCGAAGCGGTACCGGCCCTTCCAGCAGGGCGGGCGCGCAGACCGGCGTCAAGAGCAGCGGGATCATCAGGGACAGCGCCGGGCCGGCCTTATAGACGAACTCGTCGATAATGGCGAGATCGACATTGGTGCGCTTGCCCGACGTGGAGATTTCCAGGTCGACGCTCGGATGCAGGCGACGGAAGTTCGGCAGGCGGTCGGCCAGCCACAGATTGAGGAAGGTCGGCTCGCACATCAGCTTGACGCGCTGCGCCTTGTGGCTGCGCGGCCCGTCCTGAAGACTGACGTCCTCCGTCGCGCGCCAGATTGTTTCGAAAGCCTCCGAAAGCGTGCGGGCATAGTAGGAGCCGCGCATCGTCGGCGTTACCTGCCGGAAGCCGCGTTCGAACAGTTCCTGGCCCAGCGTTTTCTCCAGCGTGCGGATATGCCGGCTCACTGCCGAGGGCGTCAGATGCAGCTCTTCCGCCGCGTCCTTGATGCTGCCGAGGCGTGCGGCGGCCTCGAAAGCGCGCATGCCGTTGAGTGAAGGTAAGGCCATGGCAGGACCATGGAATATCACCTGAGTTTTTGTCAATCGATATGGACGAAATTGACGCTTGAACGCCCGGCCCCTTCGGCGCTACCGATTTGAAAGGAGCCCCTAAGTCGCCATGAGAAAACGTTTATTTGCTCTGGCACCATCCGCCATCGGTGATGGCTGGTTTCCGGCACGGCCATCGTTTGCGGACCGGCGGTACATGCCGCCCTCGCGGTGGGACATGTCCGTGCAGCCAGCCTTGCGTTGCTGTAACAGGAAGTAGTCTTCATGCCCCAATCGCCCGTCCCGGTCTTCGAAGCGGCTGACGCCATCGCCACCGATGCGCCCGTCATTGTCATCCTGAAAGCCGACGGACAGGGCCTTGGCCCGCGTGCAGCAGCGCTTGATGCTGCCGCAGGCGGGATGATTGCGCGCGCCTGTTCCGCCCCTGCCGAAGCCGGCAGCTGCATCGATCTCGTTCCGCCGCAGGGTGTCGCTGCCCATCGTGTGGTCATGCTTTCGCTCGGCAAGGCTGAGGCCATCAACGCGCTCTCGCTGGCGAAAGCCGGGGGCAGCCTTGCCGCGCACCTGGAGGACAAGGGCGAGGCTGCTGCGACGCTGGTCCTCGATCCCATCGCGGATGCCGGCCTCTCGGAGGCCGAAATCCTCGCCCGTGTCGCGCTTGGCCTGCGGCTACGGCGCTATCGCTTCGACCTGCGCAACAAGCGGCCGATCGCCGCCGCCGACAAGGCCTGGAAATTCCAGCTGGTCGGTGCAGACAAGACTGCGCTTGAGGCCGCGCTGGTCCGCGCCAATGGCGTGGGCGAGGGCGTCGAATATGCCCGCACCCTCGTCAACCTGCCGCCGAACCATCTCCACCCCGACAGTTTCGCCGAGCATCTCGAACCGCTGCGTGCAGCCGGTATCGGCGTCGAGATTCTCGACGCCGACCGGCTCAAGGACCTCGGCATGAATGCGATCCTGGCGGTCGGTTCCGGTTCCGTGCGGGCGCCGAAGATCGCGGTCCTGCGCTATCGCGGCGAGGGATCGGGCGAGCAGCCGCTCGCCTTCGTCGGCAAGGGGGTCTGTTTCGATTCCGGCGGCCTCTGCATCAAGGGCGGTGCGCAGATGTTCGACATGAAGGCCGATATGGGTGGTGCCGCCGCCGTCGTCGGCCTCCTCCTCTCGCTGGCGCGGCAGAAGAGCCGTGTTCATGTCGTCGGCGTTCTCGGGATTGCGGAAAACCTGCCGTCCGGTACGGCGCTGAAGCCGCGCGAGATCATTACCACCGGCTCGGGCCAGACGGTCGAGGTGTTTGACACGGATGCGGAGGGCCGGCTGATCCTCGCCGACTGCCTCTATTACACCGCCACGCGCTTCGAGCCATCGGCCATCGTCGATCTGGCAACGCTTACCTATTCGGTCATGCGCGGCCTCGGTTCGATCTTCGCCGGCCTGTTCAGCACCGATGACGCGATCGCCGCCCAGATGATCGCGGCCGGCGAGGTCGTCGGCGAGCGCTTCTGGCGTCTGCCGCTTGACCCGGCCTATGACGAGGGTCTGAAATCGCCGCTTGCCGATCTGCGCCATCATGCCAAGGATATGGAGGACGGCGACGCACCCTATGCGGCGGCGTTCCTGCGCCATTTCACGGAAGGCCGCCCCTGGGTGCATCTCGATATTGCCGGCAAGGAGCTTTTCCCGGAGGATCGTCCGCTCGGCCGGGAAGGCGCCACCGCCTTCGGTGTGCAGATGTTGGAGGAATGGGTGCAGACGAACAGGCGGGGCGCCTAGGCGGCCATGGGAGGAGAGAACATGGCAGCTGATATCACCAGCATCGAGGGACGCGCACCCTTCCGGGGCTATGAAACCTGGTATCGCGTGAGCGGCGACCTTAACAGCGGCAAGCTGCCGGTGGTCATCCTGCATGGCGGGCCGGGCGTCGCGCACAATTATGTCGATGCCTACAAGCTGCTCGCCCGCGATGGACGTGCCGTCATCCACTACGACCAGCTCGGCTGCGGCAATTCCACGCTGTTGCCGGAAAAGGGTGCCGATTTCTGGACGCCGCAGCTCTTCATCGACGAGCTGGAAAACCTCGTCGATCATCTCCGCGTCCGCGGCGGCTTCCATGTGCTCGGCCAGAGCTGGGGCGGCATGCTGGGCGCCGAATATGCCGTTTTGCAGCCTGATGGTCTGGCCTCGCTGACCATCGCCAATTCGCCGGCGTCGATGAAGCTCTGGGTCGAGGAGGCGAACCGCCTGCGGGCCGACCTGCCGCAGGACGTGCAGGACACGCTGACACGACACGAGACGGCCGGCACGACCGATCACGCCGACTATCAGGCGGCGACCATGGTCTTCTACGAGCGGCATGTCTGCCGCGTCGTGCCGTTCCCGCCGGAGGTGACGGCGAGCTTCGAGCAGGCGGCGCGCAATCCCACCGTCTATACGCTGATGAACGGGCCTAACGAATTCCATGTCATCGGCACGCTGAAGACATGGAGCGTCATCGACCGTCTTTCGTCCATCGACGTGCCCACGCTCATCATTTCCGGGCGTTACGACGAAGCCACGCCCGCGACGGTGCAGCCCTTCAAGGACGGCATCAAAGGCGCGCGCTGGAAAATATTCGAACAGTCCAGCCATATGCCGCATGTCGAGGAGCAGGAAGACTGCATGCGCATCGTCGGCGACTTCCTCAATCAGAACGATCGATAGAAAAGGGGACAGACATGAAGAAACTGCTTTTGACGGCCTCCGCCATCGCCCTCTTCGCCGGTGCGTCGCTCGCCCCGGCCAAGGCCGAATACCTTCAGGAACACCGTGGCGGCACCATGCGCCTGCTCGCCCGCTCGGCGGCCGGCACGCTCGATCCGCACATCAACTACACCGATCAAGGCTGGCAGATGTACCAGCCGATCTATGACGGCCTCGTCGCCTTCCGCAAGGCCGAGGGCATGGACGGCTTCACCATCGTTCCCGATCTCGCCGAGGCACTGCCCGAAGTCTCCAACGACGGCAAGACCTTCACCTTCAAGCTGCGCAAGGGCGTGATGTTCTCCACCGGGCAGGAGGTCGGCGTGAAGGACGTGGTCGCCTCGTTCCAGCGCATCTTCAAGGTCTCCGGCCCGACCTCCGGCACCTTCTATGCTGGCATCGTTGGCGCCGACAAATGCCTTGCTGACACCAAGAGCTGCACGCTGGAAGGCGGCGTCGTGGGGGACGAGGCCGCCGGTACGGTGACGATCAACATCGTCAAGCCGGATGCCGAGCTCCTCTACAAGCTCGCGCTGCCGCATGCCGTGACGCTGCCGGCCGATACGCCGGCCGAGGACGCCGGCTCCGTGCCGATCCCGAGCACCGGCCCCTACATGATCTCGGCCTTCGACCCCAACAAGGGCATGACCGTCTCGCGCAATCCGCATTTCAAGCAGTGGAGCGAAGAGGCGCAGCCGGACGGCTATCCCGATGTCGTGCAGTACGATTTCGGCCTTTCGGAAGAAGCGGCCGTGACGGCGATCCAGAACGGAGAAGCCGACTGGATGTTCGACGCGCTGCCGAGCGATCGCCTCGCCGAACTCGGCACCAAGTACCAAGACCAGCTGCATATCGCGCCGCTCTCGGCCTGGTGGTATGCGCCGCTCAACACGCGTCTCGCTCCTTTCGACAACGTCAAGGCCCGCCAGGCGGTCGCCTTCGCCATCGACCGCAACACACTGGTCAAGCTGTTCGGCGGCAAGGTTCTCGCCTCGCCGGTCTGCCAGGTTCTGCCGCCGGACTTCCCCGGCCATGTCGACTATTGCCCCTATACGAAGGATCCGGGTGCCAAGTGGTCGGCCCCTGATCTCGAAAAGGCCAAGCAGCTGGTCGAGGAATCCGGCACGAAGGGCCAGAAGGTCACGATCATCGTCGAGGATACCGCGGTTTCCCGTTCGATCGGCGTCTATCTGCAGAGCGTGCTGACGAGCATCGGCTATGTCGCCGACGTCAAGCCGATCTCCGCCAACATCCAGTTCACCTATATCCAGAACACCAACAACAAGGTGCAGATGTCGGTGACGCAGTGGTACAAGGATTATCCGGCGGCCTCCGACTTCCTGCACATCCTGTTCGGCTGCGCCTCGTTCCGCGAAGGCTCGGACGCCTCGATCAACATTGCCGGCTTCTGCGATGCGAAGATCGACGAGAAGATGCAGAAGGCGCTCGACCTCGGCGTAACCGATCAGGTTGCTGCTGATGCGATGTGGGCCGAGATCGACCGTGAAGTCACCGATCAGGCTCCGGCCGTCGGCCTCTTCACGCCCAAGCGCCTCGACTTCGTCAGCAAGCGCCTCGGCAATTTCCAGTTCAACCGTCAGTTCAACTGGATGATCACCCAGTCCTGGGTGCAGTAACACCCGCCGGAGGGGATTGCGTGTCGAATGAAGCCGTTGCCGTGCAGCGCCGGACGCGAGGGCCTTGGGCCCTCGCTTTTGCGCGATTGAGACGCAACAGGGCCGCCATGGCGTCCCTGGCCATCGTCGTCGTCATCGTCCTTTCCTGCCTCAGCGCACCGCTTTATGCGCGCTGGGCGGGCGTGGATCCGTTCACATCGACGCTTGATGCCGTCATCCATGTCGATGGCGTCGAAGTGCCGGTGATGGAGGCCTCCACCGAAGGTCTCGGCCTCGGCTACACGCCGATCGGCCCGACCTGGGAGCTCGGCAACTACTTCCTCGGCGCGGACAATCAGGGGCGGGACGTCATGGCGCGGCTGCTCTATGGCGGGCTGAGCTCGCTGATGATCGCGGCGGCCGCGACCGTCTTCACGCTGATCGTCGGCACGACGGCCGGCCTCGTCGCCGGTTATTTCGGCGGGGTGACGGACACGATCCTGTCGCGCCTGCTCGATATCCTCTGGGCCTTCCCGATCTATCTGCTGGCGATCTCGCTTTCCATCGTCACCATCACCGCCGGCATCTCCATCGGGCCTGTTACCATCGAGTCCGGCAGCCTCTGGCTGCCCGTCATCATCATCGGCATCGTCTACATACCCTATGTGGCGCGGCCCATCCGCGGCCAGGTGCTGTCGCTGCGCAACAGCGAGTTCGTGCTGGCCGCCATCAATCTCGGCGTGCCCGGTTGGCGCATCCTCTGGCGCGACATCCAGCCGAACATCACGACGACGCTCATCGTCTTCGTGCCGCTGATGATGGCGCTGAACATGCTGACGGAATCGGCTTTGTCCTTCCTGTCGATCGGCGTGCAGCCGCCGGCCGCGAGCTGGGGCACGATCATCCAGGACGGCCAGGCGCTGCTCTACACCCGTCCGCTCGTGGCGCTGGCGCCCGGCATTGCCATTGCGCTGGCCGTGATGGCGCTCAACGTCTTCGGTGACGGTCTGCGCGATGCGCTCGACCCGCGCTCGAAGGTTCAACTGGGGCGCACCTGATGATCTACGCCATCCTGCGCCGCTTCGGTCAGATGCTGTTCGTGATGTTCGGCATTTCCGTCATCGTCTTTCTGATCTTCTTCGCCACGCCCGGCTCCGATCCGGCGGCACGCATCGCCGGACGCAATGCCTCGCCGGAGGTGCTGGAGGCCGTGCGCCATTCCTTCGGCTTTGACCGGCCGCTCTATGTCCAGTACGGCCTGATGATGCAGAAGATCTTTGTGACAGGCGATCTCACCTCCTTCGTCAATCGCGGCTGGAAGGTCGTGCCCGCCGTGCTCGACGCCATCCCGGTCACGCTGTCGCTGGTCTTCGGCGCGGCGATCCTGTGGGTCGTGGTCTCCGTGATCATCGGCATCGTCGCGGCCGCCACGCGCGACAGCTGGCTGGACAAGCTTCTGATGGCGCTCGGTCTCATCGGTATCTCCATGCCGGTCTACTGGCTCGGCGAGGTGATGAACCTCATCACCCAGAGCCGCTATCACGACACCTGGCTGTTCTCCTGGGTGCCGCCGCTCGGCTATAAACCGCTGATGAGCGATCCGAAGGGTTGGTTCCTGACGCTGGTCATTCCGTGGATCACGCTTGCCGTGCTTTATATCGGCATCTATGGCCGCGTGCTGCGCGCCGCGATCATCGAATCCATGCAGGAGGACTTCATCCGCACCGCGCGGGCGAAAGGTCTCTCGGAGACGCGCATTCTGCTGCGCCATGCGCTGCGCACCTCGCTGATCGCCTTCGTCACCCTGTTCGGTCTCGATTTCGGCGCGCTCGTCGGCGGTTCGGCACTGCTGACCGAGGTGGTCTTCGGCCTCAACGGCATCGGAAAACTCACCTATGACGCGATGCAGAACCTCGATCTGCCGATGATTATGGCGACTGTGATGTATGCCTCGATGTTCGTGGTCATCGCCAATGCGGTGGTCGATTTCGTCTATATCCTTCTCGATCCCCGCGTGAGGACGTCATGATGCTCTCCGTGCGCGACCTGAAAGTCTCGTTCCGCACCGAAGACGGCTTCGTGCGGGCTATCGACGGCGTATCCTTCGATCTCGACGAGGGCGAAATCCTCGGCGTCGTCGGCGAATCCGGCTCCGGCAAGACCGTCTCGTTGCTCGCCGTCATGGGGCTGATCACCGATCCCAATGCGACGATCGAGGGCTCGATCCGCTACAAGGGCCGCGAGCTGATCGGCCTGCCGGCCAAGGAGCTGCGCCGCCTGCGCGGCAACGAGATCGCCATGATCTTCCAGGATCCGATGACGGCGCTGACGCCGGTCTATACCATCGGCTGGCAGATCGCCGAGCAGATCCGCGCCCATCAGAATATCAGCAAGGCGAAGGCGCTGGACCGGGTGGAGGAGCTTCTTGCGGAGGTGAATTTCCCCAATCCGCGCGAGGCCATGTCGCGTTATCCGCACCAGCTGTCCGGCGGCATGCGCCAGCGCGCCGTCATCGCCATGGCGCTCTCCTGCAATCCGGCGCTGCTCGTCGCAGACGAGCCGACGACGGCGCTCGACGTGACCGTGCAGGCTGGCATCCTCGATCTCGTGCGCAAGCTGCGCACCACGCACAATTCGGCGGTCGTCTTCATCACGCACGATATGGGCGTGGTCTCCGAACTCGCCGACCGGGTGATGGTCATGTATGCGGGGCGGGTGGTGGAGCGCGGCAATCGGACGGCGCTGTTTTCCGATCCGCGCCATCCCTATACCCGCGCATTGCTCGGCTCAATCCCGCCGTTGACCGGCGAAAAGCCGCGCCGCCTGCCGGCCATTCCCGGCTCGCCGCCGTCGCTGCTGCGCCTGCCGCAGGGCTGCGCCTTCGGGCCGCGCTGTCCGTTGCGTTTCGACGCCTGCATCGCCGGGAAGCCCGCTCTCGGGGATGGCCCCCACGCCGCCGCCTGCTTTCTGGAGGCGCAAGCATGAGCGACACGATGACGACGACAGAAGGCCCCATCCTCGAAACCCGCGCGCTGGTGAAGCGGTTTTCCATCGGCACCCGATTTTCGGCGGAGGGCCGGCGCACCGTGCATGCCGTCGATAATGTCTCGCTGACGGTGCGGCGCGGCGAAACGCTCGGGCTCGTTGGCGAATCCGGCTGCGGAAAGTCGACGCTCGCGCGCTGCCTGGTCCGGCTCTACGACATCACCGGCGGCCAGCTGTTTTTCGAAGGCGACGACATCACCGGCAAATCGCTGCGGGAGATGCGCCCGCTGCGCCGCCGGCTCCAGATGGTGTTCCAGGACCCCTCGGCTTCACTCAATCCGCGCCGCCGCGTCGGTGATCTCGTCGCCGAGCCGCTGCGTATCCATACGAAACTTTCCGCCGCCGAGATCGACAGGCGTGTCGCCGAACTCTTCGATATCGTCGGCCTGCTGCCGGACCACGTCGCGCGCTATCCGCATGAATTTTCCGGCGGTCAGCGCCAGCGTGTCGGCATTGCCCGCGCCATCGCCCTCAATCCGGATCTGGTGGTGCTGGACGAGCCGGTCTCGGCGCTCGACGTGTCGGTGCAGGCGCAGATCGTCAACCTGCTCGCCGATCTTCAGGAAAAGCTCGGTCTCACCTATATCTTCATCGCCCATGACCTTTCGGTGGTGCGTCAGGTCTCGACACGCATCGCGGTGATGTATCTGGGGTCGGTTGTCGAGGAGGGGCCTGCGGAAGCGGTGTTTTCAGCACCTGCCCATCCCTACAGCCAGGCGCTGATCTCGGCGGTACCCGTGGTGGAGACGACGCCCGGCGGATCGCGCAAGCGCATCCTCCTGACCGGTGACGTGCCGAGCCCGCTCAACCCGCCCTCCGGCTGCCGCTTCCACCCGCGCTGTCCGATTGCCCGGGATCGCTGCCGTACCGAGCGCCCCGAGCCGCAAGCCTTCGGCGCTGGCCGCAAGGTCGCCTGCCATTTCCCGACGCTTTAGACGGCAGCTTTCGGGACGAGAACGAAAAGGGAGCACGCAAACTGCTCCCTTTTTTCGTCGAGTGCGCCAGCACCCTGAAAGGATTCCTCTCCTTCGGCGGGTTTTCCCTGCCACGCTCTGGTTTGCCACGCGTGTCTTGACAGCGTTCATCGCTCACTCATATATAAAGGAAGAATTCACATAGAAATTGCGCGGTGCTTTCGGTTCGGCGCGGGGGGAGAAAATGGACGACAACGGACTGTTGGCCGGCCTGACCGTCATCGATATGAGCCAGTTCCTATCGGGGCCCTATTGCTCGCTGCGGCTGCTCGATCTTGGCGCCCGCGTCATCAAGATCGAGCGGCCCGACGGCGGCGATCTTTCGCGACGTCTCTATCTCAGCGATACCGAGGTGGGCGGGGATTCGACGCTGTTCCACGCCATCAACCGCGGCAAGGAAAGCCTTGGCATCGACCTGAAGAATGCCGAGGATCTGGCTTTCCTGCGCAAGCTGATCGGCACGGCGGATGTCGTCATCCAGAATTTCCGGCCCGGCGTCATCGAGCGGCTCGGCCTCGATTACGAGGCGGTGAAGGCGATCAATCCGGCTATCGTCTATGCCTCGATCAGCGGTTATGGTGAGGAGGGGCCCTGGGTCATGCGGCCGGGGCAGGACCTTCTCGCGCAGGCCCGCTCCGGGCTGATGTGGCTGAACGGCGACGAGCAGCAGGGGCCGGTGCCCTTCGGCCTTGCCGTCGCCGACATGCTGGCCGGCGCCAATACCTGCCAGGGCATCCTTGCGGCGCTCGTGCGCCGGGGTATTTCCGGCAAGGGCGCGCATATCCAGACCAGCCTGCTGGAAAGCCTCGTCGATTTCCAGTTCGAGGTGTTGACCACCCATCTCAACGACGGCGGCCGCCGGCCGAAACGCTCCGGTTTCCGCAGCGCGCACGCCTATCTTTCGGCGCCTTATGGCGTCTATCCGGCCAAGGACGGCTATCTCGCCATCGCCATGACGCCGATCGGCCGCTTGCAGGATCTGCTGGGTCTCGAGGCGCTCGCTATTTACAGCGACGACGCCAAGGCCTGGTTTACCGAGCGCGATACGATCAAGCAGATCATCGCGGCGCGCATCGCCACCGAAACGATCGACCATTGGCTGTCCATCCTCGAGCCTGCCGATATCTGGTGCTCGAAGGTGCTGGAATGGCCGGAGCTTCTGACGAGCGAAGGCTTCCAGATCCTCGACATGCTGCAGACGGTGACGCGGGAGGACGATGTCACCATCGGCACGACCCGCTGCCCGATCCGCGTCGATGGTGCGCGGCCGTCCGGTGGCCGTGCCGCGCCGCGCATCGGCGAGCATACCGCGCGCATCCGGGAGGAATTCGCATGAGCGGCATCACGCTGAAGGGCATGACCTGGAGCCATCCGCGCGGTTACGATCCGATGGTCGCCTGCTCCGAGGATTGGCTGGAGCGGACCGGCGTGCGCGTCGAATGGGACAAGCGCTCGCTGCAGGATTTCGAGAGCTTTCCCGTCGAGGAGCTTGCCCGCCGCTACGATCTCATCGTGATCGACCATCCGCATGTCGGCCAGATCACGGCGGAGAATTGCCTTGCGCCGCTCGATATGCCGGGCCGGGAGGCGGAATTTGCGGCCCTTGCGGACGGAAGCGTCGGGGCCTCCTTCCCGAGCTACAACTGGCAGGGCGCGCAATGGGGTTTCCCGATCGATGCCGCCACGCAGGTGCTGGCCTATCGGCCCGACCGGCTGAATGCCGCGCCCCGGACGTGGGATGAGGTGCTCGACCTGGCAAGGGCCGGCGAAGCGCTGTTAACGCTGCGTGCGCCGCATTCGCTGATGTCTCTCTTCTCGCTCTGCGGCAATCTCGGCCGGCCGTGTTCGGTCGAGAGGGAGCAGCCCTTCGCCGATGCGGAGATCGGCGTGCAGGCGCTTGAGATGATCCGCGAACTGGCGGCGCTGGTCGATCCCGATTGCCTCGGCATGGATCCCATCGCGGCATTGGACAGGATGGGCGAGGCAGGCTCGCCCTACACCGTCTCGCCGTTGATCTACGGTTATGTCAGCTATTCGCTGGACGGTTTCCGCGCGAACCGCATCGCCTTTTCGGATATGCCGGTGGCCGGGGAGGCAGGGCCGACAGGCTCGGCGCTCGGCGGCACGGGCATTGCCGTTTCGGCCTTCTCTGAAAACCGGGAAGCGGCCATCGACTTCGCTTATTGGATCGCCAGCGGCCCGGTTCAGGCTGATCGTTACTGGCGTTCGGGCGGTCAATGCGGTCATGCAGCGGGCTGGGAAGACGACGCGGCGAATGCCGCCACGCTCGGCTTCTACCGGGAGACGCGAAAGACGCTGGAAGGCGGATGGCTGCGGCCGCGCCATGACGGCTACATGCCGTTCCAGGCGGCAGCTTCCGAACGCATCAATCAGGCCGTGACGAGCCGTGAGCCGGCGGCCAGGGCGATTGCGGACCTGAACGATCTCTTCCTGAAGAGTTTCCGGTAGGGCCCGGCGCTTCAGTCCTCGGCCGAAAAGCCGGCGCCTGCCATGTCGGACAGCGTCTTGGTCGCTTCCATGAGGAGCTGGATCGTCGTGGAGATGTCGGGTGCCGCCGGTGTATTGATCAGCGTGATATAGGGCACGGTGAGGGCTGCGATCGCAGTGCCATCGGCGCCGAGAACCGGGGCCGAAAGGTTGATGACGCCAGCCGTCTGGGCGCTCGGCATCATCTCGTAGCCGCGCGAGCGGATGAGGTCGAGGCGTGCCAGGAATTCCGGCGTCGCGCGCCCGTCCTCGCCGCCGCTGCCGACATTTTCGGCGATCATGCGCATGCGCTCCTGCGGCGAGCGGAAGGCCAGCAAGGCGTGGCCGGAGCCGGTTTCGAACAGGCTGATGCGCGAGCCGACGCGGATGGAAATGCCCCAATAGCCGGGCGCTTCCTGCTGGGCGATGACGACGGGATTGCCACGGTCGAACACGACGAGCTGGTTGGCCTGCCGTGAGGTCTCGGCAAGCTCGCGCATCAGGGGAACCGCGAAGGAGACGAGCCGCCGCACCGGGGCATGGAGCTGGGCGAGGCCGAAGAGTTTGAGCGTGAGCGAAAAACGGTCGCCGTCGATGCGCGTGACATAGCCGCGTTTCACCAGACGGTCGAGCATCCGGTAGAATTCGTTCGGACTGCGGTCGAGCCGCTTGGCGATCTCCGCCTGGGTGAGCCCGCCATCCACGGCGGCGAGAAGTTCGAGGATATCCAGGCCCTTGTCGAGCGCCGGCGCCCTGTAGCGATCGTTTTCGTCTTCTGACACGCGCCATCCCCTGTGAATAGACAATTTCATATACGCATAAATCAGTCGTGACAATCGAACGTTTTCAGTTATCACTTGACGAAGGGTGAATAAATGGTTTGTATATGAATGAAGCTCTTATTGGTAAGGGCTGGCGAAAAGCCACTTGGGAGGAGAAGATGACGAGATTTCTAGCCGGCGTTGCCGCCGGTGCCGTGATCTGCGCGTGGGCCGGGTCTGTGCTCGCAGCCGATCTGCCGGGCAAGTTCGATGGCGTCACCATCGATGCGAAGCTCATCGGCGGTCAGCAGTACGAGGCGCTCTATGCGCGCATCGCCGATTGGGAAAAGGCGACCGGCGCGAAGGTGAACGTTCTCTCGAAGAAGAACCATTTCGAGCTGGACAAGGAGATCAAGTCGGACATCGCGACCGGCAACATCACCTGGTGCGTCGGCTCGAACCATTCGTCCTTCGCCCCGCAGTACCCGGATATCTATACCGACCTGAATGCGCTCCTGCCGAAGGAAGAAATCGACGCCTTCGTGCCGGCCAACATCGCGTCCTCGACGCTCGGCGGCAAGCTGGTCATGCTGCCGCGCGCACAGTTCGACGTATCGGCGCTCTACTACCAGAAGAGCCTCTACCAGGACGACGCCAAGAAGGCGGCGTTCAAGGAGAAGTACGGCTACGATCTCGCGCCGCCTGACACCTGGCAGCAGGTCACCGACCAGGCG
>NZ_JBLZPH010000133.1:0-2753 GCF_049199205.1 Shinella sp. M31
CGTATTTCGGATCGAACTCGTCTCGCGGCTCAAGGTTCTTCACGTAATATTCCTCGCGGAACACGAAGAGCACCACGTCGGCGTCCTGCTCGATCGAGCCGGATTCGCGAAGGTCCGAAAGCTGCGGGCGTTTGTCTTCGCGGCTTTCCACCTGACGGGAGAGCTGGGAGAGCGCGATGATCGGCACGTTCAGTTCCTTGCCCAGCGCCTTGAGACCCGTGGTGATCTGGGTGATTTCCTGCACGCGGTTGTCGCTGGATTTGCCCGAGCCGGTCATAAGCTGGATATAGTCCACCACGAGGCAATCGAGGCCGCGCTGGCGCTTCAGGCGGCGCGCGCGCGCGGAGAGCTGCGCAATCGAGATACCACCGGTCTGGTCGATATAGAGCGGCACCTTCTGCATCATCTGTGAGCAGGCGACGAGCTTTTCGAAATCGGCCTCGGAAATGTCGCCGCGGCGGATTTTCGACGACGACACTTCTGTCTGCTCGGAGATGATACGCGTGGCGAGCTGTTCGGACGACATTTCGAGCGAGTAGAAGCCGACGACGCCGCCGTTCTTCGCCTTGTACGAGCCGTCCGCCTGGATTTCGGGCTCGTAGGCGGCGGCGATGTTGTAGGCGATGTTGGTGGCAAGCGAGGTCTTGCCCATGCCGGGGCGTCCCGCGAGCACGATCAAGTCCGAGCGCTGCAAGCCACCCATGCGACCGTCCAGCGAATGGATGCCGGTGGAGATGCCCGACAGCGAGCCGTCGCGCTCGAAGGCCTGGCCGGCCATATCGATGGCCAGCGCCACGGCGTCGTTGAACGACTGGAAGCCGCCGTCGTAGCGGCCGGTCTCGGCCAGTTCGAACAGACGGCGCTCGGCATCCTCGATCTGGGTCTGCGGCGGCATGTCGAGCGGCGCGTCATAGGCGATGTTGACCATGTCCTCGCCGATATTGATCAGCGATCGGCGCAGCGCGAGGTCATAGATCGCACGGCCATAATCTTCCGCATTGATGATCGTCACGGCTTCGGCGGCAAGGCGCGCAAGATATTGCGGAATGGTGAGATCGCCGACCTTGGCGTCCGACGGCAGGTGCGTCTTCAGCGTGATCGTCGTGGCGATCTTGCCCATGCGGATTGTGTCGCCTGCCAGCTCGTAGATCTTGCGGTGCAGCGGCTCGTTGAAATGGATCGGCTTCAAAAAGTCCGAGACGCGGTAATAGGCGTCGTTGTTGACGAGAATGGCGCCGAGCAGCGCCTGTTCGGCTTCGACGTTGTTCGGTGCCTCGCGGTGGTGCAGCTCCGCATTCTCGCGACCGGCCTGGCTGAGCTTGCGCACGGCATCGTTCATCGTCCCGAATCTCCCGTCTTTCTTTTCGAAGGTCGCTGGTTTGGTTCCTTTGGCCCCAGGGGTCAAGCGCTTCCGGCCCGGTCTTTCCGTTAGACCCGTTGTTAGACTTTTCCACAGGCGGCGCGGACAGGGCAAGCCCGGATTCACTCGGGCTTACAGGCTTTCGGTTGACTCAACGCGCGAATCTCAAAGCGACGCCTCCTGCGGGAACTGGCGGGCACCCCGCCGGTCGCCCTTCGGATTGGCCTCATGCGCCTTCAGGCAATCCTCGCCGCGGCCGATGTAACCGCGCGTCAGCGGCACGGCCTCCTGGTCATGCGCAAGCTGGAGCTGGAAGACGACGAGGTTCTGCCAGCGGAAGGCGCTTTCGGAGGCAGCAAGGTAGAATTCCCAGATACGGCAGAATTTCTCGTCGTAGAGCGCCTTGGCCTCGTCGCGCCTGGCCATGAAACGCTCCCGCCAGTGGCGCAGCGTCTCGGCGTAATGGAGACGAAGGATTTCCACATCCGTCACCGCAAGTCCGCTCTTTTCCACAGCCTGCATCACCTCCGAAAGGGCAGGAATGTAGCCGCCTGGAAAGATGTATTTCTCGATGAACGGATTGTTGGCGGAGGGCCGGTCCGTGCGGCCGATCGTGTGCAGAAGCATCACGCCGTCGCGTTTCAGCAGGGAGGCGCTCTTCTTGAAGAAAGTAAGGTAGTTCGGCCGGCCGACATGTTCGAACATGCCGACGGAGACGATGCGATCGAAGGGGCCTTGCGCGTTGCGATAATCCTGCAAAAGGAATTTCACCTCCTCCGTCAGGCCGCCCTCGGTTGCCCGTTGCACGGAGATCGCATGCTGCTCGTCGGAAAGCGTGACGCCGGTCACTTTCGCGCCGAGCTGGCGGGCGAGGTAAAGCGCCATGCCGCCCCAGCCGCTGCCGATGTCCAGCACGCTCTGGCCCGGCCTGTTGATATTGAGCTTGGATGCGATGTGCCGTTTCTTAGCGAGCTGGGCGTCGTCCAGCGTCTGGTCGGGATGCTCGAAATAGGCGCAGGAATATTGACGGTCCTGATCGAGGAACAGGTCGTAGAGCGCGCCCGTCAGGTCATAGTGGTGCTGCACGTTGCGCCTGGAGCGCACCACGCTGTTCTTCTCCCGCACCCAGCGGAAGACGTAGCGCATGCGCTCCAGCAGGCGGTTCCAGCGGGTATCGTAGTATTTGAAGTCGGGATTGCCGGTGAATACGGTCTTTAGGAGACCGTACATGTCGCCTTCGACGATATCGATATCGCCGGTGCCGTAGTGATGGCCGAGATAATAAGCGGGGTCGATGGCGATCCCCCACACGGCTTTGTTCGTGTTGAGACGCATATGGATGGGATTGCCGGTGCCATCGCCGAAGGTCTGGCTGCTGCCGTCGGGATAGGTG
>NZ_JBLZPH010000134.1:0-25633 GCF_049199205.1 Shinella sp. M31
CTGCTCGCCGTCAAGGCCGATGCGGTGCTGAAGGGCAGTTCGACCTACAAGACCCTGCTGATCTGGGTCTATGCCATCGCCCCGCCGGTCGCCGGCCTGATGGGCATGATGTTCTTCGACCAGCATATCGGCCCGCTGGTGAAGTTCGCCGCGCTGTTCGGCTGGGACATGAAGGTCGGCCTCAACTACTATGACACTGCCTTTGCGATGATCGCCGTTTCGGTCTGGAAGCAGATACCCTACAATTTCATCTTCATCCTCTCGGGGCTTCAGAGCATTCCCGTCTCTGTGCGCGAGGCCGCGGCCATCGACTGCCGCTCGGGTTTCCGCCGCTTCTGGACGATGACGCTGCCGCTGCTCGCGCCCACCGCCTTCTTCCTGCTCATCATCAACATGACCTACGCACTGTTCGACACGTTCGGCGTCATCGACGTGATGGTGAAGGACAAGGCCGCCAACAACCCGATCACCCTGGTCTACAAGGTCTATATGGACGGCTTCCGCGGCAACGACCTCGGCGGCTCCTCGGCCCAGTCCGTTATCCTGATGATCGTCGTCTTCGTGCTCACCATCTTCCAGTTCCGCTTCATCGAGCGGCGCGTGCACTATAATTGAGAGGGCGAGACCCATGACCCGCATCCGCCTTTTCGATCATCTCGTGCTCATGCTCGGCGTCTTCATCATGGTGGCGCCCGTCGTAGTTGCCTTCATGACCTCGACGCACGAGGCCGCCGATATCCACCGCAACGGCCTGTCGCTGACCTGGGGCGGCCATTTCACCGAGACCTATGACAAGGTCCTGACCCGCAAGGGCGGCTTTACCGGAGAGATCACCGGTGCACGCATGATCTGGAATTCGCTGATCCTCGGCGTCGGCTTCGCGACGGGCAAGATCGTGCTGTCGATGCTCGCCGCCTATGCCATCGTCTATTTCCGCTTCAAGCTCGGCACGCTGTTCTTCTGGATGATTTTTACGACGCTGCTCCTGCCGCTCGAAGTGCGCATCGTTCCCTCCTACGAGGTGATGAACAAGCTTTCGCTCACCAACACCTATACCGGCCTCATCGTGCCGCTTCTGGCGTCCGCCACCGGCACCTTCTTTTTCCGCCAGTTCTTCAAGTCCGTGCCGGAGGAATTGCTGGAGGCCGCCCGCATCGACGGCGCCGGACCGTTCAAATTCTTCATCGACGTGCTGGTGCCGCTCTCGCGCACCATGATCGCGGCGATCTTCATCATCATGTTCGTCTATGGCTGGAACCAGTATCTCTGGCCGACGCTGATGACGACCGATGAGCGCTTCTTCACGCTCGTGCGCGGCATCAAGCAGATCCTGCTCGTCTGGGTCGGCTCCAACATCCCCGATTATAACGAAGCCTTTGCGCTGGCGATCCTCGCCATGCTGCCGCCGGTCATGATCGTGCTGATCTTCCAGCGGTGGTTCATCAAGGGCCTCACCGAAAGCGACAAGTAAGGAGACAGTCCGATGGCATCGATCGGCATTCGTGACGTATCCAAGATCTACAATGGCGGCGTGACTGCGGTCAGCGCCGTCAACATCGATATCGCCGACGGCGAATTCATCGTGCTCGTGGGCCCCTCGGGCTGCGGAAAGTCGACGCTGCTGCGCATGGTCGCCGGGCTGGAGACGATCAGCGAAGGACAGGTGACGATCGGCGGGCGCACCGTCAACGATGTCGATCCCGCCGACCGCGACATCGCCATGGTTTTCCAGAACTATGCGCTCTATCCGCATATGACGGTCTACGAAAACCTCGCCTACGGCCTGAAGAACCGCCGCACGCCAAAGGCCGAGATCGATGCGCGCGTGGCGGAGGCCGCCCGCATGCTCGAACTCCAGCCCTATCTAGAGCGCAAGCCGCGCGCCCTTTCGGGCGGCCAGCGTCAGCGCGTCGCCATGGGCCGCGCCATCGTCAGAAAACCCTCGGCCTTCCTGTTCGATGAGCCGCTGTCCAACCTCGACGCAAAACTGCGCGTCTCCATGCGCGGCGAGATCAAGCGCCTGCAGCGCCGTGTCGGCACGACCTCGATCTACGTCACCCACGACCAGCTGGAAGCCATGACGCTTGCCGACCGGCTCGTCGTGCTCTCCGGCGGCCGGATCGAGCAGATTGGTCGCCCGCTCGTTGTCTATCATCGTCCTGCAACGACCTTCGTCGCGAGCTTCATCGGCTCGCCGGCCATGAACCTCGTCAGCGGCGAACTGCATGGCGGCAAGCTGGCGCTCGGCCCGGCCCTCATCGATCTCGGCGCCACGGTGCCGACGCAGGGTGCCGTAACGGTGGGCCTGCGCGCCGAAGACCTGCGCCTGCACGAAGGTACCGGGGGTAGCCTGCCGTTCCGCATCGATTATGTCGAGGAACTCGGTTCCCAGCGCCTCGTGCACGGCATGGTTGGCGATCAGGCCATGGTCGCAGCCCTCTCGTCCGAAATCCCGTTGCCCGAAACGGCCTCGCTCTCGATTGCCCCGTCGCGGCTGCATTTCTTTGACACCGCCAGCGGCCAGCGCATCGACTGGTCGGGCGAGGCCGTCGGGCTGGGTGCCGTGGCCGCTGTTCCGGAGGCCGTCGCATGATGATCCGCACCACCGTCGACCGGCTCGCGGCACCAAGCCGGGAGGATCGCGCCGCAATCGCCACGCTGGAAAAATCCATCGCCGCTCATGATGGCCGCATGGCGGACCTTGCCTGCATGAATGCGGTGGAGACGGGTGGTCGCGCCGAACGCGCCGAGCCTCTGCCATTCCCCTTCACCGTGGCCGCCTGGAACCTCGAACGCTGCCTGTTCCCCAAGCCGAGCGCCGAGCATCTGGGCATGACCGGCGCCGAGATCGTGCTGCTCTCGGAAATGGACGACGGCATGGCCCGCACGCGCCAGACAAACACCACCGCCGCACTCGCCGATGAACTTGGCATGGCCTATCTCTACGGCGTGGAGTTCATCGAGCTTGGCCTCGGCTCCGAGACGGAGCTGGAATTTTGCAAGGACGACTTCAACAGCCGCGGCCTGCACGGCAACGGTCTTCTCTCCACCGTGCCGCTGCACCAGCCCTTCCTGCTGCGCCTTGAAGGCGAACGCCTGTGGTTCACGGGCGCGGTCGACCAACCGCGGCTTGGCGAGCGCATGGCGATCGGCGCCGTCATCAACTCCGAATCCGGACCGCTCGTGCTCGCCTCCACCCATCTGGAAAGCGCCACGACGGCCGCCTGGCGCGAGCGGCAGACGGTCGGCCTGATCGATGCGCTCGACGCCGCCTTCCCCGGCCTGCCCGTGCTCATCGGTGGCGACCTCAACACCGGCAACCATGCCGGCGGCGATTTCGAGGCGGAAGGCCTGTTCGCCCGCGCCGCCGAGCGTGGTTTTACTCGCCACGGCGGCCCGCTCGATGTCATGACGACGCGTCCGAGCCTCATCACCCGCTGGCCGGAGCGCGCGATGAAGCTCGACTGGTTCCTGTCGCGCGGTCTTGCCGTGTCGGAAACGGCGATCGTCTCATCCCTCTCTCCCGCCGGCCGCCCGCTGTCCGACCACGACCTCATCACCTGCCGTATCGATGGTTTCGCCTGAAAGATGACCGTTGCATAAAATGCGACGGATTGTTTGAACGGCGCTGTTACCGATTTCGCGTAAGGCTTTCCCCGGATTGTAAGGGGGATGAAATGGTCCTGAAACTGATGCTCGTCACCATGGTCGGCGCTGCAATGCGTTCGAAAGCCGCCGAAGAGAAGATGCCGCGGCCGTTGATCTCGGCCTCGCTCGATGAGCTCGAAATGGCGCCGAAGCCGATCGAGCCGTCCTGGGTGCTCGCCGGCAACCCGCAGGCCCGGCTTTCGCTGCATTCTCGCGCTTATGACGACCAGGCGACGACGGCGATCTGGGATTGCACGGCCGGAACCTTCCGCTGGTATTTCGGCTGGGACGAAACCGTGATGATCCTCGAAGGTGAGGTTCACATTACCGCCGAGGACGGCAGCCAGCGCACGCTGAAGGCCGGCGACATTGCCTATTTCCCCGGCAAGAGCTGGGCGACCTGGCACATCGAAACCTACGTGCGCAAGATCGCCTTCTGCCGCAAGGAATTCCCCACACCGATCAATCTGGCGCTGAAGTTGCGCGATCGCCTGCGCGGCGTCACTGCGTCCTCCGGTGGGCTTGCGGCCTGACATTTTCCGAGCCTTGTCAGAAGTATGGTATTGCGTATTGCTGGTGGCGCTGTAGCCTTTGGTCGCAACGCATGAGGGTTCTTGATGGTGCTGCGGTGGTTTGGCCGGTTGGCAATTCTTCTGATCGTCGCGGGTGGCCCATCCGCGCACGCTGACGATTTCGATTCCGCGCGCCTCGCCTCTGACAGCGAATGGCGGGTCATTGTCAGCCCCTATGTCTGGGCCGCTTCCTTGAAAGGCGATGCGACGCTTGCCGGCCGTACGACGGATGTCGACGTGCCTTTCAGCGACGTCCTTGGCCATCTCGATTTCGCGGTCATGGGCAATGTCGAGGTGACCAATGGCCAATGGGGCGTCTATTTCGATGGGCAGCATGTGCTGACCAGCCAGGACGAGGAAGTCTTCCATCACCAGCTCGGCCTCGACATCCAGACCACCATTCTGTCGGCAGGCGCCTTTTACAAGGTCTATGAAGAGCAGCTCGGCGGCGTAACCGTTTTCGGCCAGCCGCGCCGCTTTTCCGTCGAGCCGACCGTCGGCGTGCGCTGGACGCGCCTCAAGGCGACGGTTGATGCCGGCTTCCTCAAAACGACCAAGCGGGCAGATTGGACCGACCCCTTCGTCGGCCTGCGCCTGAACGCCGACCTCAACGATCGGTGGACGGTGAATGCCGAGGCCGATGTCGGTGGTTTCGGCACCGGCTCCAAGCATAGCGTCAATGCCCAGGCCTATCTCGGCTACCGCACCCATATGGGCAATTTGCCGACCATTCTGCGCGTCGGCTATCGCGTGCTCTCGCAGGATTACGAAGGTGATGATTTCACCGGCAACAAGTTCAACTGGAACGTGACCCAGCATGGACCGGTCGTCGGCCTGTCCATCCGCTTCTGACGCAGGGAGAAGACCATGCGACGCACCACTATGCTCAAAGCCCGGACGTCCGTCCTCGCACTTGCCGTGTCCTGCATGGCGTTGGCGCCGGTCGCCGAGGCCTGCACGCGCTTCGTCTATCTCGGGCCGAACGACAACATCGTCACCGCCCGTTCGATGGACTGGAAGCTCGATGTCGCGACCAATCTCTGGGTTTTCCCGCGCGGAATGGAACGCAACGGCGAGGTGGGGCCTAACTCCCTGAAATGGACCTCGAAATACGGCAGCGTCATCGCAACCGGCTATGATGTGTCGACGACCGACGGCATGAACGAGCGCGGCCTCGTTGCCAATGTGCTGTGGCTGGTGGAATCGGAATATCCGAAGTATGACCAGAGCAAACCTGGCCTGACGATCGCCGCCTGGGCGCAATATGTGCTCGACAATTTCGTGACGGTCGACGAGGCAGTGGCCGATCTCGCGAAAGAACCGTTCACCATCGTGTCGGACAGCGTGCCCGGCGAGGAGCGTCTGACGACCTTGCACCTTTCCATTTCGGATGCGAGCGGCGACAGCGCCATCATCGAATATATCGACGGCAAGCAGGTCATCCACCACGACCGCTCCTATCAGGTCATGACCAATTCGCCGACCTTCGATCAGCAACTCGCCCTCAACAGCTATTGGAAGCAGATCGGCGGCACGGTCATGCTGCCGGGCACCAACCGCGCCTCCGACCGCTTTGCGCGCGCCTCCTTCTATGTGAATGCCATCCCCAAGGCCGAGGATCCGAACCGTGCCCTGGCCAGCGTCTTCAGCGTGATCCGCAATGTCTCCGTGCCCTTTGGCATCACGACGCCGGACGAGCCGAACATTTCCTCCACACGCTGGCGCACCGTGGCCGATCACAAGCGCGGCCTCTATTTCTTCGAATCCGCGCTGACGCCGAACACGTTCTGGGTTGATCTGAAGAAGATCGATTTCGCACCGGAGACCGGCAAGGTGCTGAAGCTCGATCTCGGCAAGGATCAGGACCACACCTATTCCGGCGATGCCACGGCGGATTTCGTCCCTGCCGAGCCCTTCCATTTCCTCGGCCTGCAGCTCTGACCGTTTTGCCGGGCCGAAGACGCGCCGATTTCGCCGCTGCGGCGTTGTCTTCACGCCCGCGACATCCTAAATGTGCCGGGCATTCCTGAGGGGACTTTCATGGCTAAGATCAAGAACGTCGCGGTCCAGATGGACCACGTGTCGACCATCAACATCGCGGGCGATTCCACCTTCGCCATGAGCCTCGAGGCGCAAAGCCGCGGCTACAAGCTTTTCCATTACACGCCGGACCGGCTCAGCCTGCGCGACGGTACGGTCTATGCCAGCGTCGAGCCGATGGAGCTGCGCGACGTCAAGGGCGACCACTATACGCTGGGAGCGCCCGAACGCGTCGATCTCTCGACCATGGACGTGGTTCTGCTGCGCCAGGACCCGCCCTTTGACATGTCCTACATCACATCCACACATCTCCTGGAGCGCATCCATCCCAAGACGCTCGTTGTCAATGACCCGGCCTGGGTGCGCAATTCGCCGGAAAAGATTTTCGTCACCGAATTCGCCGATCTGATGCCGAAGACGCTGATCACCCGCGATCCCGCCGAAATCCGCCGCTTCCGAGACGAGATGGGCGACATGATCCTGAAGCCGCTCTACGGCAATGGCGGCGCTGGCGTCTTCCATTCCACCAAGGACGATCGCAATCTGTCCTCGCTGCTGGAAATGTTCGGCCAGATGTTCCGCGAGCCCTTCATCGCCCAGCAATATCTGCCGGATGTCCGCAAGGGCGACAAGCGCATCCTGCTCGTCGACGGCGATCCGGTCGGCGCGATCAACCGCGTGCCGGCCGAACACGATGCCCGCTCCAACATGCATGCCGGCGGCCGCCCGGAGCCGACGGAGTTGACGGCGCGTGAGAAGGAAATCTGCGCCCGCATCGGCCCCGCCTTGCGCGAGCGCGGCTTCCTGCTCGTCGGCATCGACGTCATCGGCGACTATATGACCGAGATCAATGTGACCTCGCCGACCGGCCTGCGCGAGGTCAAAAAATTCGGCGGCGCCGACATCGCAGCCCTGCTCTGGGACGCGATCGAACGCAAGCGCTGAGGCCGTTTCCGGCCTTGCCGTGACGTTTCGTTCGCGGACGTCCCGGCTTCGTTCCGCAAATGCAACCGAGTGCAACCGGCGCGCGGAAAATCGTGCGGCGGGTTCTATAATTGTTCTTGTTTCATTCCGTGTTTCATGCCAGATTTGCAGCTGCAACCCAGGGGCGGGTGAGCGGACTGTTTTCGGCATAAAAGTGTTGCGGCATTGCCGTGCTTTGAGCGCGCTGCCGCGGGACGGGCGGAGCGATCATGGTGGCGCGGGTTTGTACGATTGCGTTTCAAGGCATCGAAGGCGTGCCCGTCGATGTGCAGGTCATGGTGGCGCCCGGCAAGATGGGCATGCAGATCGTCGGTCTCGCCGACAAGGCCGTGGCGGAAAGCCGCGAGCGGGTGCAGGCGGCCCTCCACGCCTCCGGTCTCTCGCTGCCGCCCAAGCGGGTGACGGTCAATCTTGCGCCGGCGGATCTGCCCAAGGAAGGCAGCCACTACGATCTCGCCATCGCGCTCGGCCTGATGATGGCGCTCGGCGCGGTGCCGGCGGATGCACTGGAGGATTTCCTCGTCATCGGCGAGCTCAATCTCGACGGCACGATCGCCTCCGTCGCCGGCGCGCTTCCCGCCGCCATGGGCGCCAATGCACTCGGCAAGGGCTTGATCTGCCCGGCGGAGAATGGTGCGGAAGCGGCCTGGGCCGGCGGCGGGCTCGAAATTCTCGCCCCGCGCAGCCTGATCGCGCTCGCCAACCATTTCAAGGGCACGCAGGTTCTCGCCCGCCCGGTGCCGGCAGTCCGCGCCGCGGCAGGCGATTTGCCTGACCTCCTGGATATTCGCGGACAGGAAAGCGCCAAGCGGGCGCTGGAAGTCGCCGCGGCCGGCAGTCACAATCTCCTGATGGTCGGTCCGCCCGGCTCGGGAAAGTCCATGCTCGCCGCGCGCCTCGCCGCCATCCTGCCGCCGCTCGCCCCGGCCGAACTGCTGGAAGTCTCGATGATCCATTCCATCGCCAGCCAGCTTTCCGGTGGGCGCCTGTCGGATCGCCGCCCGTTCCGTACGCCGCACCATTCCGCCACCATGGCGGCGCTGGTGGGCGGCGGCCCGCGGGCAAAACCCGGTGAAGTGTCGCTCGCGCATAACGGCGTGCTCTTCCTCGACGAGCTCCCCGAATTCACGCCGCAGGCGCTCGATGCCTTGCGCCAACCGCTCGAAACCGGCGAATGCATCATTGCGCGTGCCAATCATCGTGTCAGCTATCCCGCCGCCGTCCAGCTCGTCGCGGCCATGAATCCATGCCGGTGCGGCATGGCGGGCGAGCCCGGCCGCAGCTGCGCCCGGGGTCCGCGCTGCATGAGCGATTACCAGGCCCGTGTCTCCGGCCCGCTGATGGATCGCATCGATATCCGCATCGACGTGCCCGCTGTCTCCGCGACGGATCTTATCCGCCCGATGGCCGGAGAGCCGAGTGCGGTTGTGGCAAAGCGCGTCGCCCAGGCGCGCGCCCTGCAGGCCGATCGTTTCGCCCGCCTCGGCATGGGCTTGGTGACCAGCAACGCGCGGGCCTCGACCGCGCTGGTCGAAAAAGTGGCCGAGCCTGATCCCGCCGGCCTCCAGCTGCTGCGCGATGCGGCGGAGAAGATGCGCTTTTCCGCCCGGGGCTATCACCGCGTCCTCAAGGTCGCCCGCACACTCGCCGATCTCGACGAGTGTGCGATCGTCGGTCGTATCCATCTTGCCGAGGCGATTTCCTACCGGATTGCCGGCGAGCGGCTTGTCACGGCCTGATGGCCGATGTCAACGGGGCCGAATATGCATCCGCCCGCTATCTCCGGTGTTACGCCGGTCCTTTGAAAACCGCCTCGATATGGTGCCCGTCCGGATCGACGACGAAGGCGGCATAATAGGTGGGGCCGTAGTGCAGGCGCAGACCGGGCGGGCCGTTGTCGCGGCCGCCGGCAGCAGTGGCTGCCGCGTGGAAGGCATCGACGGCCGGACGGCTCGGTGCGGCAAAGGCGATGTGGAAGCCGGGGCCGGGCGCGCGGGCATCGTCGTCGGCTTTGATGGCCAGCTTGTCGCCACCGCCCGACGGCCCGTAGCCGACGGCCTGGCCGGCTTCGCCGGGCCGCAGGTCGGACCAGACGCGTGTATAGCCGAGCGGCGCAAGCGCGGCGTCGTAGAAGGCCGCTGAACGGTCGATGTCGTGAACGCCGAGGGAGAGGTGATGAAGCATGGCGGAGAGGATGATAGTCAGTTTGGAGTTGGATACCGCATGGCCGGGCCATGCGGTGATCTTATGCCGAAGCCTTTCAGCCGAAGCGCGTTCGCTTCGGCTTTGGGGGATACGGCAGACAAAACCTTTGAAGCTTCCGCCAAACCGGAGCTGCCGGAAAGGCGTTAGCTGGCGAGCCCTTCGAAGAGTGCAGTCGAGAGATAACGCTCGGCGAAGGAGGGAATGATGACGACGATGGTCTTGCCGGCATTTTCCGGGCGGCTGCCGACCTTGGCGGCGGCGGTGAGGGCGGCGCCGGAGGAAATGCCGACCGGCACGCCTTCGAGCCGCGCCACGAGGCGTGCATTGGCGAAGGCCTCGTCATTGCTGACGGTCACGACCTCGTCATAGACTTGCCTGTCGAGGATGGCGGGGGCAAAGCCGGCGCCGATGCCCTGGATCTTGTGCGGGCCGGGATTGCCGCCCGAGAGAACCGGGCTGTCGGCCGGCTCGACGGCAACGACCTGGAAGCCGGGTCTCCGGGCCTTCAGCACCTGTCCCACGCCGGTGATCGTGCCGCCCGTGCCGATGCCCGAGACGAGGATGTCGACGGCACCATCGGTGTCGTTCCAGATTTCTTCCGCGGTCGTGTTGCGGTGGATCTCCGGATTGGCCGGGTTTTCGAACTGCTGGGGAATGACGGCGCCGGGAATGGTGCTGGCCAGTTCCTCGGCCATGGCGATGGCGCCCTTCATGCCCTTCGGTCCTTCGGTCAGCACCAGCTCTGCGCCGAGCAGCGCCAGCATCTTGCGGCGTTCGACCGACATGGTCTCCGGCATGGTCAGGATGAGGCGATAGCCCTTGGCGGCGGCGGCGAAGGCGAGCGCGATGCCGGTATTGCCCGAGGTCGGCTCGATCAGCGTCGATGTGCCGGGCGTGATCTTGCCCTGGGCTTCCAGCGCCTCGATCATCGCCACCCCGATGCGGTCCTTCACCGAAGCGATCGGATTGAAGAATTCGAGCTTGGCCAGGAGGTTGGCGACGACGCCTTTTTCCTTTGCAAACTTGTCGAGCCGCACGATCGGCGTATCGCCGATGGTTTCGGTGATGGAGGCGTAGATACGGCCGCGGCCGGGCTTGCGGGGTTCGCTCATCGGGGTCTCCTCGTTATTGTCGGAGAGAAGATAGGAGGGAACGCGACGCGAGACGAGTCCGGATTTCGCGGGAAAACGGTTTCAGACGGAATAATCGGATTGCCGGTAGGCCAAAGCCTGAGAAACCATCACGCCGCGCGGGTGGCGATATAGGCTGCCGTCCCCGCGAGAATGCCGGCGGCGACGCGGTTCAGCCGCTGCAAGGCCTTTGGCTGCTTGAGCAGGACGCGGGCGCGCGCGGCAAGCGCGATATAGGGCACGACCACGATGAGCAGCACCACGAAGGTGGCGGCCAGCAGCACGCCGTAATCCTTCAGGCCGATCGAGCCGAGATCGACCAGCGTCGGCACGAGCGCGACATAGAACAGCATGGTTTTCGGATTGCCGAGCGTCACGAACAGGCCCGACAGGAACGACATGGTCAGGCTGGTGGAGCGCTGCTCCTCGATGTTCTGCGGCAGCAATCCGCCCGTCCAGAGTTTCCAGGCGATGTAGCCGAGATAGAGCGCGCCGGCGATCTTGATCAGCATGAAGGCCGTGGTGAAGGTCTGGGCGATGAAGGCAAGGCCGAGGATGACCGCCGTCAGATAGACCATATCGCCGAGAATGAGCCCCAGCCCCATGAAGAAGGTCGGCCGAAAGCCGGAGCCGAGCGCGCGCGCGACGATCGCCGTGATACCGGGACCGGGAATGATGGCGGCAATGAACAAGGCGCCGCTATAGGCGATGAGGACGGCGAGGGTCATGGGAAACTCCTTGGGTCCCTCCCTTTACGCCTGGCGGCGTTTTCCGGCAATGGTCCGGCTCGTCCGAGGCAAACGCAAACAGGACGCCTCCGCTATGGGCAAAGGATCACACTTGTCACCAGGACAAGTGTGATCCTTGCGGCGGGCGAGACCGAGGCCTACTCCTCCTTTGTCCATTCAGGGGAGATGACCGGTGCCCGACTTGACCAGCCTTGCCGCCTTCGCCCTCATTGCGCTCGGCATGGTGCTGACGCCGGGGCCGAACATGCTCTATCTCGTCTCCCGCTCGATCTGTCAGGGACCGGCAGCCGGGCTCGTTTCGCTCGGCGGCGTGGCGCTCGGTTTCGTGTTCTATCTGTTTGCCGCCGCCCTCGGCATCACCGCGCTTTTGATGGCGGTGCCCTATGCCTATGATGCGCTGCGTTTTGCCGGCGCGCTCTATCTCGCCTGGCTGGCCTGGCAGGCGCTGCGTCCCGGCGGGCGCTCGCCCTTCGCGGTGAAGACGCTGCCCCGCGATGGCAACCGCAAACTCTTCCTCATGGGGCTTCTGACCAATCTGCTGAACCCCAAGGTGGCCGTGCTCTATCTCTCGCTGCTGCCGCAGTTCATCGATCCGGCAAGGGGCCATGTCTTCCTGCAGGCGCTGGTGCTCGGTGGCACGCAGATCGTCATCGCCGTCAGCATCAACGGGCTGATCGCCGTTTCCGCCGGCTCCGTGGCCGCCCTTCTCGCCACCCGCCCGCGCTGGGCGCTCGCGCAGCGCTGGCTGATGGGCACGATGCTGGCGGGGCTGGCGCTGCGCATGGCGACGGATGCCGGGCGCTGATTAGAACTCCGCCATCGGCGGCAGCGCGAAGAGGTGTTCCGGGTGCAGCCCATCCGCACCGCGCAGCATGAGCACCATGTCGCCGTCATCGGCAACGGCTTCGCCGGTCCAGTCCAGATGATCGGGCGCGAAATGCACGCGGATTCTTGACGGTGTGATCCGCAGGCTCGTAATGACATCGGCGAGGGTGGGGATCTGCGCGCCGGCCACGTCGAACAGCTCGAAGGTTCCCTCTTCGCTCTGTTGCCAGGCAATGACGGCGCCGTTCTCTTCCATGAAGTCGAGTCTGAGATCCGGCATCAGCGCGGCGTTGAACAGGAACATCTCGACCTGCCGCAACGGCGCGAAACGGTCGGAAACCGGGCGGCGGGCATTCAATAACCGGCGAAGGAATGTGACATCAGCGTCGCTGGCCATATCGAGGCGTCGTGTCGCGGCTGCGCGGCCACCTGTTGGTGCCGGGCCGATGAAACGATGCTGCGTCAGCGCCCAAAAACCATAAGGCTCGTAGAGCGCCGGCTTGTCGGTCAGCAATGTTACGGCTTCAAAACCCTCGCTGTCGCAATAGTCGAGCGCGGCCTCCATGACGGAGCGGAACAGGCCTCGCCCGCGATATTCTGGTCGCACCGCGCCCGATTGCAGCCCGGCGGCGCGCGTGAAATTGCCGTTGATGACCAGCGGCATCGAGAAGGCACTGATATTTGCAATGCAGGTGCTGGATGCGTCGAACCAGGCGAAAGGCACGCCGGTCGGGTCCGGTCCGCCGAGCCGGTCGAGGATCGTCACGTCGATGCCGAATATATCGTCGAGCAGGGCGGCAAGCGCCCGCGACGCTATGGGATCGCCGAAATAGTTCGCGCGGAGAACGAGCGCGGGGTGGCCCGTCATCGTCTCAGCGCACGCCGGTCGAGCCGAAGCCGCCGGCGCCGCGCGCCGTCTCGCTGGCATCCGTCGCCTCCTGCACGGCGACTTGCGTGACGGGGGCGATGACCATCTGGGCGATGCGCATGCCGCGCTCGATGACGAAGGACTCTTCGCCGAGATTGATCAGCAGCACCTTCACCTCGCCGCGATAGTCGCTGTCGATGGTGCCGGGCGTGTTGAGGCAGGTGACGCCGTTCTTGAACGCGAGGCCCGAGCGCGGGCGGATCTGCGCCTCGAAGCCGAAGGGCACTTCGAAGACGAAACCGGTCGGCACCAGCGCGCGCTTGCCCGGTGAAAGCGTCAGCGGCGCATCGGCTTCCACGGCAGCGCGCAGATCCATGCCGGCGGCGCCCGGCGTCTCATAGGCGGGAAGCTCGATCCCCGCGCCATGCGGCAGGCGGACGAGGGAGAGCGTGGGCTGGGTGGGGGCGTGCGCGTTCATGCGGCCATAAGCCGGCCGTGGCGGCAGCGCGTCAATTGCATCTTCGAGGCGGAGCCTGTAAAGACGCCGGCAACTCACAGGATATTGCAGAAAATGGCCGAAACCCTTGCCGAGGCGGTCTCCCGCCGCCGCACCTTCGCGATCATCGCGCACCCGGACGCCGGTAAAACCACGCTCACCGAAAAACTGCTGCTGTTCGGCGGCGCCATCCAGCTTGCCGGCGAAGTGAAGGCGAAGAAGGACCGCATCCAGACCCGGTCCGACTGGATGAAGATCGAGCGCGAGCGCGGCATCTCGGTCGTGACCTCGGTCATGACTTTCGAATATGATGGCAATGTCTTCAACATCCTCGATACGCCCGGTCACGAGGACTTCGCCGACGACACCTACCGCACGCTGACGGCGGTCGATGCCGCCGTCATGGTCATCGACGCCGCCAAGGGTATCGAGCCGCGCACGCTGAAGCTCTTCGAAGTCTGCCGCCTGCGCGATATTCCGATCATCACCTTCGTCAACAAGATGGACCGCGAGAGCCGCGACCCGTTCGAAATCCTCGACGAGGTGGAAGAGAAGCTGGCGCTCGATACCGCGCCGATCACCTGGCCGGTTGGCCGCTCCAAGTCGTTTTCCGGTTCCTATCACCTCGCCGACCGAACGTATCGCGGTTCTGACACGCAGGTGCAGCCGGTGAAAATGGACGACGCAGCCGAAGTCGCCAGGAGCCTGCCGGAAAACGAGCGCCAGGCCTTCATCGAAGAGATGGAGCTGGCGCGCGAGGCCTGCCGTCCGTTCGACCGCGAAGCCTTCCTCGAGGGACATATGACGCCGGTCTTCTTCGGCTCGGCGCTGCGCAATTTCGGTGTGCGCGATCTCATCAATGCGCTCGGTGCCTTCGCGCCGCCGCCGCGTGACCAGATTGCCGACGTGCGCAAGGTCCATGCCGCCGAAGACAAGATGACGGCCTTCGTCTTCAAGATCCAGGCAAATATGGACCCGAACCACCGCGACCGCATCGCCTTTGCCCGTGTCTGCTCCGGCATGCTGGAGCGCGGCATGAAGGTGCGCCTCGCGCGCACCGGCAAGACAATCGGCCTGTCGGCGCCGCAGTTCTTCTTCGCCTCGCAGCGGCAGCTCGCCGATACGGCCTATGCCGGCGACGTGGTGGGCATTCCGAACCATGGCACGCTCCGGATCGGCGATACGCTGACGGAAGGCGAAGCACTGGTCTTCGAGGGCGTGCCGAACTTCGCGCCGGAAATCCTGCGCCGCGTGCGGCTGGAAGACGCGATGAAGGCCAAGAAGCTGAAGGAAGCCCTGCAGCAGATGGCGGAAGAGGGCGTCGTGCAGCTCTTCTCGCCGGAAGACGGCTCGCCCGCCATCGTCGGCGTCGTCGGCGCGCTGCAGCTCGACGTGCTGAAGGAGCGACTTCAGGGGGAATACGGTTTGCCGGTCTCCTTCGAAATGTCGCGCTTCTCGGTCTGCCGCTGGGTGTCCTCCGACAATGCGGCCGAACTCGACAAATTCGTCACCCAGCGCCGCGGCGATATCGCCCGCGACCTAGATGGCGACCCGGTATTCCTGGCGCAGGACAGTTTCTCGCTGCGCTACGAGGCGGAGCGCTATCCCGCGATCAAGATGGTCGCCATCAAGGAATACCACGTCACCAAGGCGTAACGCACGCCTGCCATTTTGCCGCCTGTCACTTTCAAGATGACAGGCGGCTTTTCTTTTGCGAAACGTAGCGCCTGGACGGGGGCGTCCGTCGCAAGGCGGGCTGAGAAGCACCCTTTGAACCTGAACCGGATCATGCCGGCGGAGGGAGTCGAACGGGCGCCGTATCGTTGCGCGCCCCACGGCCGCCTCCGTCGCAAGGAGGCTCCATGGCCGAGACGACCATCGCAAACATCCTCTCCATCGCGGGCTCGGACCCGTCAGGCGGTGCCGGCATTCAAGCCGATCTCAAGACCTTCGCGGCGCGCGGCGCCTATGGCATGGCCGTGCTGACGGCGCTGACGGCGCAGAACACGCAAGGGGTGTCCGGCGTGCATCTCGTGCCGGCGGATTTCGTCGCGGCGCAGATCCGGGATGTCTTCGCCGATGTGCAGGTTCATGCGGTGAAGATCGGCATGATCGCTTCCGCGGATATCGTGGATGTGGTGGCCAATGCGCTCGCCGGCCATCGGAGCACGCCGCTGGTGCTCGATCCCGTCATGGTCGCCAAGGGCGGGGCGTCGCTTCTGGCGCGCGAGGCGGTCGAGGCCCTGACGCGCCGCCTGCTGCCGCTCGCCACCGTGCTCACGCCGAACCTGCCGGAGGCGGCCGCCCTGCTCGGGGAGGCGGAGGCAACGGACCGCGAAACGATGGCGGACCAGGCGAGCCGCCTGCTGGCGCTCGGCCCCAAGGCGGTGCTGCTGAAGGGCGGGCACCTGCCCGGCAACCAGTGCCCGGATGTCCTGGCGACGCGCGATCGCCTGCGCTGGTTCGAGGGCGTGCGCGTCCTGACGCGCAACACCCATGGCACCGGCTGCTCGCTGTCGAGCGCCATTGCGGCCGAGCTCGGCAAGGGCAGGACGCTGCCGGATGCCGTGGCGGCGGCCAAGAGCTACATCGCCGGCGCCGTGCGCGGCTCGGATGCGCTGGCTGTCGGCTCCGGCCACGGCCCGCTGCACCATTTTCACGCGCTTTGGGACTAGCGATCCGCCAGCGCCAATCGCAGACCCATCAGGCCGAGCGCGGCGGCGAAGCTGCGCTGCGTCCAGACCATGATCTTCGGCCGGCTCAGGAACTGATGGCGCAGGCCTGCGGCAAGTGCTGCATAGAGCGCGAAGACGAGGAAGGTCATGATCATGAAGACAGCGCCGAGAATGAGCATGCGCGCGGTCACGTCAGGGGCCTGCGCCGGCACGAATTGCGGCAGGAAGGCCAGGAAGAACAGCGATAGCTTCGGGTTGAAGATATTGGTGAGGATGCCCTTCCGCACGATGCGCGGCGCCCGTTCGGCGGGCTGATCCGGCCCGAGATCGAGCGCATTCGAATCCTTCAGGAGGCTCCAGGCGATAAAGATGAGATAGGCGACGCCGATATACCGCAGCATCTCGAAGGCGAGCGCGCTGGCATGCAGCACCGCGGCAAGGCCGACGACGCTGGCGAGGATATGCGGGATGATGCCGAGCGTGCAGCCGAAGGCGGCAAGCAGGCCGGCGCGGAAGCCGCCGCTGATGCCGAGGGCCAGCGTATAGATGACGCCCGTGCCGGGCAGCAGGATGACGACGAGCGAGGTGATGAGGAATTCGGTGGTCATGTGGTGTTCCCGTGCTGAAGAGCGGCAGGAAACACCGGAATGAGCATGGTGGTCTTGAACGAAATTGCAGGTCAGGCAATTCCGGCAAGGTGCACGGCGGTTTGGGAGACGTCGCTAGGCGAGGGCGGCGTGGTAAGCGCCGGGCGTATAGCCGTAGCGGCGGGTGAAATTGCGCGTCATATGGCTCTGGTCGGCAAAGCCCGCCTCCGCTGCGGCTTCGGCGAGCGGCGTTCCCGTCGCGATCAACCGACGGGCCAGTTCGGTGCGGCGCTGGATGAGATAGGCATGCGGCGTCAGCCCCGTCACGCGGGCGAAGTCGCGCACCAGCCGGAAACGGCCAAGCCCGCTTTCTGCTGCGAGATCTTCGAGGGTGATCGCAGCGGCCGGCGTGCCGTCGAGTTTTTCGCGAGCACGGGCGACGCTCGATGTGGCAATGCCGGAGCGCCTTGCTGGCTGTTCGCGCAGTACGGCCGCCAGTAACAGCAGCAATCGTTCCTCGTGGCCAAGCGGTGCGGCCTGCGCGTCCAGCACGGCTGCAAGGGCTGCGGACGCCAGAGCGCTCACGCGCCTGTCGGTCAGAACAGGTGCATGAAACTCCTCGCGCGGGTTGCCTTCGAAAATGTCCTGCGCTGCCGTCGCAACGATCTCCGGTCGCAGATACAGCATGCGCCAGGCGCGTGGGGCATCGCCGAACGGCACGCCGTCGTGCACTTCGCCGGGGTTGACGGTGATCGTGTTGCCGGCCTCGGCCTCCACACGGCCGCGCCCGCTCGCCGAGGTCTGCGCACCGCGCTCGATCACGCCGATGCCGTAGGTGTCGTGGCTGTGGCGCGCGAATGTGTGGCTGCTGTCGGCGACGACGGCTTCGACGCCGTCGATGGCCGTGCGCAGGATCTGGAAGCGCCCGGCGGCCATGCCTTACTCCCGCGGCGTGCCGGGAAGGGCGGCGGTCTCGCCGAACCAGTCGGTGGCGGACGCGCACCAGATCTGCCGCACTGGTTTCAGGTCCGCGCGCTGGTTGATGCTGCCCCAGCGGATGCCCCAGGTTGCCGCGGCCTCCCCCGTCCCCGTCGAGAAAAGCGGCGTGCCGCATTCGGGGCAGAAGGACAGCAGGCGTGGACGGCCGCTTCCGGCGATTTTGGTGTAGATTTTCGGCGGATTGCCGGTCAGGCGCACGGCTTCGCGCGCGGCGCGCACGGTGACGCGGTAGGGCGAACCGGTCAGCCGCTGGCAATCCGTGCAATGACAGATCGTCACCGCATCGGGATCGATCTCGGCTTCATAGGTCACGAGGCCGCAATGGCATTGCCCGTCGATGCGCATGAACAATCCTTCCGCCTTGCAATATGGCGGAAGGATAGGGCTTCACGGGCAGGCGTCAATGCGCCGGCTTGATGAAGGTGCCGTTGCGCAGTTCGCGCATCGCCTGTTCCAGCTCGGCCTGCGTGTTCATCACGATCGGGCCATGCCAGGCGACGGGCTCTTGGATCGGCTTGCCCGAGACGAGCAGGAAGCGGATGCCCTTCTCACCGGCCTGTATTGTTACTTCGTCGCCGGTGTCGAACACGACCAGCGTGCGGTTGCCGGAGAGGTCGCGGATATTCAGCTCCTCGCCCTGGAACTCTTTCTCCACCTTCACGCCGAACGGTTTTGACGCATCCCGGAACGTGCCGGAGCCGGCGAAGATGTAGGCGAAGGCCGAGCGATAGGTATCGACGGGAAGGCGCTTGGTCTTGCCCGGCGGCACGGAGATATCGAGATAGACGGGCTCGGCGGCGATGCCGTCGACCGGGCCGGTCTTGCCCCAGAAGCTGCCGGCAATGACGCGGGCCACCGTGCCGTCGTCATCGACGACGACGGGAATGTCGCCGGACTTGATGTCCTGGTAGCGCGGCGCGGTCATCTTCAGCGACGAGGGCAGGTTGGCCCAGAGCTGGAAGCCGTGCATCTTGCCGGCGAAATCGCCGCGCGGCATTTCCTGGTGCAGGATGCCGCTGCCGGCGGTCATCCATTGCACGTCGCCGGCGCCCATCACGCCATGGTTGCCGAGGCTGTCGCCATGTTCGACGGAGCCGGCGAGCACATAGGTGATGGTCTCGATGCCGCGATGCGGATGCCAGGGAAAGCCGCGGATGTAATCCTGCGGATTGTCGTTGCGGAAATCGTCCATCATCAGGAAGGGATCGGTCATCGACGGATCGCCGAAGCCGAAGACGCGGTGCAGCTTGACGCCGGCGCCCTCCATGGCGGGGCGGGCGATGCTTTCGTGTTTGACGGGGCGTATGGACATGGGGAAGTCCTTTCGTTTGGGGTGTTGAAGCCCTTATACGCCCAGCCCATCGTTCACGAAATCTGGCCGCCACAGAACGGACTGTTCACAAAATCCTGTTTCGCCGGAAACTGCCGCGCGCGATGCCTGTCGTCAGAATGACACGCATGGTGTCGCCCCCTTTACATTCGTTAACGCATTTTTACCCATTTGCGTTGAAAATCCAGGCAGTGCCATGGTTAATGCGTCGTATCTCACACCGGTTCGCACCGGTCCAAGCAAGCGGGAAGTGTCATGTGCCGTTGGGCAGCCTATCGCGGAGAGCCGCTTTTCCTTGAGGAACTGGTGTCCTCGCCCGCGCACTCGCTGATCGAGCAATCCCACTGCGCCACTCGCGCCAAGACGGCCACCAATGGTGACGGCTTCGGCATTGCCTGGTATGGCGAGCGCCCGGAACCCGGCCGTTACCGCGATATTCTGCCGGCGTGGTCGGATTGCAACCTCAGGAGCATCGCAAGGCAGGTCCGCTCGCCGCTCTTCCTCGCCCATGTGCGCGCGGCGACCGGCGGCGGCACGCGGCGCGACAATTGCCATCCCTTCGTCAACGGCAACTGGTCCTTCATGCACAACGGCCAGATCGCCGATTTCGAGCACCTGCGCCGGCCGCTCGAAACCATGCTCGACAACGACCTCTACCATGCCCGCACCGGCTCGACCGATTCCGAGCTGCTGTTCCTGCTGGCGCTGCAATTCGGCCTGGCGCGCGACCCGCTCGGCGCGATGGCCGAGACCATCGCCTTCGTCGAGCGCCTCGCCGCCCATCTGGAGCGTCAGGTGCTGGTGCGCTTCACCGCCGCCTTCACGGATGGCCAGCAGCTTTATGCCGTGCGCTATGCGACGGATTACAAGGCCCCGACGCTCTATGCCGCGCCGATGGGCGAGACGGGCGGGTACTGCCTCGTCTCCGAGCCCTTGAACGACGACACGGAAGCCTGGGTGGAAATTCCCGACGGCAGCGCCGTGGTGCTGGGGGAAAACGGTGTGGACGTGCGCATCTTCTCGCCCGCCGGTCGTCCGGCCGGCGCCATGGAAGCCAAACTCAGCCTCGTCAGGTAAGCCGCGCGGCAATCCAGCCGGCGAGGTGGTCCGCCACGTCGTCCTTGGAGAGGTCCGGCCAGGCCTCGATGCCCTCGGCCGTGATCAGCTTCACGCTGTTGCGCGTGCCGCCCATGATGCCGGTCTCCGGCGAGACGTCGTTGGCGACGATCAGGTCCGCGCCCTTCTTTTGAAGTTTTACCCGGCCGTTGCTCTCCACGTCCTGCGTCTCGGCAGCAAAGCCGACGACGATTTTGGGGCGCTTGTCGCTGTGCCCGACGGTCTTCAGGATATCGGGGTTTTCCGTCAGCATCAGCGGCGGCGGGCCCTCGCCCGGCTGTTTCTTGATCTTTTCCATGTTCGGTGTCGCCACGCGCCAGTCGGCGACGGCGGCGACCATCACGGCGATATCGGCCGGAAGCCTTGCCAGCACGGCGTCCAGCATTTCGGCCGCCTGCTCGACACGGATGACCTTCACGCCCTTGGGATCGGGAATCGTGACGGGGCCGGATACGAGCGTCACATCCGCGCCGAGCCGCGCAAGGGCGGCGGCAATGGCGTGGCCCTGCCGGCCGGAGGACCGGTTGGCAATGTAGCGCACGGGGTCGATCGGCTCATGGGTCGGGCCTGATGTGACTATGGCCGTGCGGCCGGCAAGCGGCTTTGCACCGCCATCGAGCAGGCGCTCGACGGCCGCGACGATCTCCAGCGGTTCCGCCATGCGCCCGAAACCGGCCTCGCCGCTTTCCGCCATCTCGCCGGCATTGGGCCCGATGAAGGCGATGCCATCCCTGCGCAGCGTCTCGACATTGCGGTGGGTTGCGGCATGCGCCCACATTTTCGGGTTCATGGCCGGCGCCACCAGCACCGGCCGGTCGGTGGCGAGCAGCACGGTCGAGGCCAGATCGTCGGCAAGGCCGTTCGCCATCTTGGCCATCAGGTCGGCGGTGGCAGGCGCAACGACGATCAGGTCGCAATCGCGCGCCAGCCGGATATGGCCGACATCCTGCTCGTCCTCGCGTGAAAACAGCTCCGTATAGACATGGCCCGACGACAGCGCGCCGACGGCCAGCGGTGTCACGAATTCCTGCGCCCCTGCCGTCATGACCGGCCGCACCTCCGCGCCGCGCTCGCGCAGGCGTCGGATGAGGTCGAGGCTCTTATAGGCGGCGATACCGCCTGATATGACGAGAAGAATGCGTTTTCCTGCAAGCGGCATGGCAAGTCCCGGGCTCAAGAGGCGCAAGTCCGCCCCGGAGAGGACGGTCATCCCGTCCTACCCCGTTGCCGCGGCATTTCCAAGCCTCTGCCGGCGCGGACGCCTTAGTGGCAGACCTTCACCTTCTTGATGATGAGATTGCCGTAATAGTCGTATTTCTTGATTTTCTTCCAGAAACACTTCGGCTTGTGCCCGTAGTAGTGGGTCACGAATTCGACGGCGCCGGCGGTCTGAAGGCCCGATCCGTCCGGCATCCTGCCGGCAAAGGCGGGTGCGGCGACGCTGCTGAAGGACAAGGCGGCGATGGCGGATAGAAACATGATCTTGCGCATGGAACGGCTCCCCTTTTGGCCCTTGGAGAATACGGTCTGCATTGCAATGCGTCGGTTGTTCCGGTTTTGCTAAAGTAACACCTTCACGCGTTGCCGCAAGTCGCAACGATGGGCCAAGACGGAGTGCTTTCGCCTTCAGGCCCCTTCGTCGGGAATGTTGAGCACATGGCCGCAGGCCTTGCAGTGCACGGCATCGGCGTCATGGCGCGACAGGCCGCATTGCGGGCAGGGGAAGGTCACCTTGTAGGGCCGGACGATTGCCTGTGCGAGGCGCACGAAAAGCGAGATGCCGACGATCATCGTGATGATCGAGGTGAGTTTCCCCAGCGTTCCGGGCAGCGTGATATCGCCGAAGCCTGTCGTCGTAACCGTCGCGACGGAAAAATAGAGCGCATCGACGAAGCCCGCGAAACCATCGGCGCCGTAGAAGAAATTGCTGTAGACGAAACCGGTGACGAGGAAGAGGAAGACGAGGAAATTCACGCAGGCCTGGATGACGTCTTCCAGATAGCCATAGCCGGTACGGCGCAAAAGCAGCGTCACGAGCTTGCTCTGGCTGATCGCCCAGATGCGCAGCACGCGCAGGAAGGCGAAGTTGTGCAGCTGGCCCGGAAACAGCAGCGTGCCGAGAATGACGATGTCCACCCAGGTCATCGGCCGCAGCAGCCAGTAGCGCAGGTTCGGCGCGATCAGCGCCCGCGCGCCAAGCTCGAAGGCGATGACCCCCGCAATCGCATAGTCGACGATGACATAAGCCGAGCCGGTGCGCAGATAGGGTCCGGCGATGAAGAAGACGAGCACGGCGATGTCGATGAACAGCATCGCCAGCTGAAACCGCACAGCCTCCCGGTCGCGCCCGAAATACAGCCCGCGCAATTGTCGCCGCGCCCGTTCGAGAAAGGGTCGCGGTTCGGTCGTGCTCAACGGTTCGTCGGTCATGGAAGGGAGACTAGCGCCGGGAGAGGGCCGGTCAAGCTCAGCCGAGCTTCCAGGCGATGTAGACCAGCGTTGCCGCAATCACCCAGAGCGCGATGCGGCCTGAGCGGCCATGGCGGGCTTCCGAGCGGCCGATGGCCTCGGCGGTATCCGCATCGAAACGCAGGCCCTTTTCGGCCATCGACGTTAGGTCCTGCGAGAGCTTTTCGGCCTTGGAAGCAATCTCGGGGGCGGCTTCGGCAAGGCGCAGCGCCGCATGCGCGCCGTCGCGCAGGTCGGTCAGCAGGCGTTTGGGACCGAGATTGTCGCGGATCCAGTCGCCGACGACACCTTCGGAGGCCTTCCACATGTTGAAGCGTGGATTCAGCGTGCGCGACACGCCTTCCACGACGACCATGGTCTTCTGCAGCATGACGAGCTCGGTGCGCGTCTCCATGTCGAACAGTTCCGTCACCTCGAAGAGCAGGGTGAGCAGCTTCGCCATGGAGATCGTCTCGGCCGGCTGGCCGTGGATCGGCTCACCAATCGCGCGGATCGCCTGGGCGAAGCTCGCGGTATCATGGTGCGAGGGCACGTAACCGGCCTCGAAATGCACGTCGGCGACGCGCTGGTAATCGCGCGTGATGAAGCCGTAGAGGATTTCGGCAAGGAAGCGGCGCTCCTTCTTGCCCAGCCGCCCGACGATGCCCATGTCGACCGCGACGATGACGCCCTGCGGATCGACGAAGAGATTGCCCTGGTGCATGTCGGCATGGAAGAAGCCGTCGCGCAGCGTGTGGCGCAGGAAGGACTGGATCAGCGTGTCGGCGAGCCTGTTCAGATCGTGGCCGGCGGCGCGCAGGCCCTCGACGTCCGACATCTTGATGCCGTCGATCCATTCCATGGTGACGACGTCGCGGCCGGTGCGCTCCCAGTCGACCTTGGGCACGCGGAAACCGGGGTCGTCGCCAGTATTCTCACCAAGTTCCGAAAGGGCTGCCGCTTCAAGGCGCAGGTCCATCTCGATCTTGGTCGTCTGTTCGAGCGTGCGCGTCACCTCGACAGGCTTGAGGCGGCGCGTGTTTGGCAGGATCGCCTCCTGGAGGCGGGCCGCCGCATACATAGCTTCGAGATCATGCGCGAAACGCTGGCGCACGCCGGGGCGGATGACCTTCACCGCGACCTTGCGCTCGCCGCTCGCATCGCGCACCGTCGCAGGATGGACCTGGGCGATGGAGGCGGCGGCGACCGGATCGCCGAAATCCACATAGAGATCGTCGAGTGTGCGGCCGAGCGAGCCCTCGACCGTGGCGACGGCCGCTTCGCGCGGGAAGGTGGCCATGCTGTCCTGCAAGGCGGAAAGCTCCACCGCGATCTCGGCGCCGACCACGTCGGGACGCGTCGCGAGGAACTGGCCCATCTTCACATAGGAGGGGCCGAGGCGCTCGATGGCGCGGGCCAGCCGGTTGCCGCGGTCTTCCCGGGCGGCGCGGCGACGCTCCAGCAGGCCGGCAAAGGCATGGGCGGTGCGGGCAAGCGGCGGCATGCCCTCGGTCGGCAGCGCCGAGACGACGCCCTCACGAACGAGAACCCAGCCCACGCGGGCAAGGCGAAGATAGGCGCCGATGACACTCATGCGGAACGATGCTGTCTGGAGGAGAGGGGGGCCATGCTCAGAGCTTCCAGCCCGAATGCAGCGCGGCGATGCCGCCGGTGTAATTGGTGTAGGTCACGCGCGAAAAACCGGCGGCGCGGATCATCGCGGCGAAATCTTCCTGGTTGGGGAACTTGCGGATCGATTCCACCAAGTATTGGTAGGGCTCGGCATCGCCGGTGATCATCTTGCCGAATTGCGGGATCGCGTTGAACGACCAGGCATCATAGACCTTGTCGAGCAGCGGCATTTCCACTTCGGAGAATTCCAGCACCAGCAGCCGGCCGCCGCGCTTCAGCACGCGATAAGCCTCCGACAGCGCCACATCGATGCGCGGCACGTTGCGAATGCCGAAGGCGATCGTATAGGCGTCGAAACTGTTCGCCTCGAAGGGCAGGTCTTCGGCATTGGCCTCGACGAAGTCGAGATTGGCGGACAGGCCCTTCTTCGCCGCACGGTCGGCGCCGACGGATAGCATCGAGCCGTTGATGTCGAGCACCGTCGAATGCGCCAAGCGATCGGAGGCCTCGATGATGCGGAAGGCGATATCGCCGGTGCCGCCGGCAACGTCGAGTGTCTTGTAGGATGCGTCCTTGCGCGGATTGAGGCTTGATATCATCGCATCCTTCCAGGCCCGGTGCAGGCCGGCGGACATGACATCGTTCATGATGTCGTAGCGCTTGGCGACCTTGTGGAAGACGTCATTGACGAGCGCCTGCTTTTCGCCTTCGCGAACCTCGCGAAAGCCGTAGGAGGTTGCCATGCCGCCGTCTGCGGATGTGCGCTGTTCCGTCATCATCGTCTCCATGGGCCGGTCTGTCGCAGCCATATCGCCACTTAGACCATAGCGATTTGGCTTTGACCGCGCTATCTGAACGCTTCGCCGGGTATATAGGGCATAGATTGCCGAGAGGGAAATGCCGGAGCGCGGCAAATGCGCCCAAGGTTAAATCCCGTTCAAGGAGACGAAGATGCCGGAACTGCCGGAAGTGGAAACGGTCAGGCGCGGCCTGGCGCCCGTCATGGAAGGGTCAAAAATCCGCCGGGCGGAGCTGCGCCGTCCGGATCTGCGGTTTCCCTTTCCGCCGGCCTTCTCCGAAAAGCTGGAGGGGCGGCGTGTCACCTCGCTTGGCCGGCGCGCCAAATATCTGCTGATTGATCTCGAGGGCGGCGATGTCGTCATCGCTCATCTCGGCATGTCCGGCTCTTTCCGGGTCGAAGGAGCGGAGGACGTCGAGACGCCCGGTGACTTCCATAGGCCGCGCAGCAAGGACACGCGCCACGACCACGTCGTCTTCCATCTGGAGACACCGGAGGGCGAGCAACGCGTCGTTTATAACGACCCGCGC